>JAESTW010000635.1 GCA_016763395.1 Kofleriaceae bacterium | reverse complement strand
CCATTGCGTCCCGAGGATATGGATGGCTACAAAGATGCTGACGGCTGTCCCGACCTAGACAACGATCAGGATGGACTCGCCGATACGGTTGATGAGTGTCCAGACAAAGCTGAGGATAAAGACGGATTCCAAGATGAAGATGGTTGCCCTGACCTGGACAATGATGGAGATGGGTTATCAGACCGTGTTGATCAGTGCCCTGACGACGCCGAAGATGACGACGGTTTCGAGGACGATGATGGATGTCCTGATTGTGACAATGACGGCGACGGCGTATTGGAGTGCCCAGTGGCCATCGACAAATGTCCCGATGTTCCAGCGCAGACCGCAGATGGCTGCCCGAAAAAGTACACCAACGTTGTAATTACCAATAGTAAGATCGAAATTAAGCAGACTGTGTATTTCGATACCAACAAGTCTCGCATTAAGCCGGTGTCCTATTCGCTGCTCAACGAAGTTGCAATGGCTCTCAAAGACAACCCGAAGATTAAGATCCGAGTGGATGGGCACACTGATAGCCGCGGCCGCGACAGGAAGAACCTTCGACTCAGTGAGGGGCGGGCGGCTGCCGTTAAGACGTATTTGATAGCGCAAGGGGTTGAGTCGAGTCGGCTTGAATCCAAAGGCTTTGGTGAGTCGGTACCGATCTCGGACAATCGAACCAAGTTCGGCCGTGAGCAAAATCGCCGCGTTGAATTCGTAATTACAGGCAGATAGCCGATTCTCCTGGGAGAGTTGGCTGAGCCACCGCTTGCTGCCGCCGCCCTAGCTTGCACAAGCGGGTAGGCGGTTGTAACAAAAGACCAAATAACGAGCCCTCAACATAGGTAATGCTCGGAGATCGGTGGCTTTTTTGGTATGAGCAAACGGATGCGGACCTTGAAAAAAACTCTGATGACCTTGGGGCTGGCTGTTGTTGCAATTTTGCTTGTGATGCCGGCGACGGCCAACGCAGACAAGAGCGATAAGCGTGTCGTGGCCAAGACCAAGAAAGCCATGAACGAATACGACATGATGGAGTTTGAGTCCGCCAAGTCGTTACTTCTCGAAGCAATTGCGATTGGTGAGCGAGCTGATAGCAAGGGAGAGGTGCTGGCCAAGGCATATTTGAATCTGGGCATTGTATATTACTCTGGGCTAGACGCTGGTGAAGACGCAGCGGAGTCATTTGCCAATGCAGTCCGACTCAACAAGGCCATCGAATTGGAAGTTGCGTACAGCACCCCAGAAATGAAAACACTACTGGACGAGGCGCGCTCGTCATTGGCCAGTTCCAGTGCTGGGGGTTGCCCAGAATCGGGATTCGCGCATTCCCTCGTTGATGAAGCGCCGTACGGAACAGCTCCTGGTATCAGCGCGAAAATCGGCGCTGATTTGAGTGTCGTGAGTGTACAGCTGTTTTACCGAAGCGAAGGCGAGCTTGAGTTCTCGAAAGTTACTCTGAGTAAAAAAGGAAGCTGCGAGTATCTCGGAAATATTCCTACTCGCGCAGTACAGGGCAAGTTCGTTCATTACTACATCACTGCGCTGGACGGAGCGGGCAAGGACATCGCCCACAAAGGCACAGCAGGATCTCCCAATATTATCGAAGTTGCCGCTAGCGGCGGATCTGTCTCGCTCACCGACGAAGACCCGCTATCGGGTGGTGAAGAGAAGAAGACTGGCCTTCTCGATGAAGATACCGGGCCCAGCATTTTCGTCAGCATGACAATCGGCAGCGGCGGCGGTTACGTACAAGGTCCAACCGAGAAAATTGGCAGTCCTGTCGGGTGTTGCGTCGGCGCGGCCTTTCTTCACTTGATGCCAGAGGTTGGATATTTTCTAAATCCACAACTCGCTATTTCCGCAGCCTTTCGAGCAGGCTTTCCTATTGGAGCGAATGTTGAAGGACACGCGACCTTCGCCCCGGCAGGTCTTTTGCGAGTTAGATACATCCTCGACCCTAGTGGCGAGGGAGTACAGGTGTCCGGCTCTATCGGCGGCGGAGTGATTCGCAACGTTGTACATATCGAGAACGCTTCGCCTTCGATGGATACTGATACGACAGCGATGGGGCCTTTACTCATTGGTGGTGCGATTGGTTACAGCGTCTCTGTCGGTGGTCCCGTCCGTATAGTCGCAGAGATAAATGCTCTTGCCGCTCTTACCGCTGGTATTACAGAACTCGGTGATTGCCCTGGCGACGGCTGTGTCGAGCCCAAAAACGGTCTACAGATCGACGCCAATCTGGCATTTCAGCTGGCATTTTAGAAGCTCGCTTTGACACCGGGAGGAGCGAAACCTGTCCTTCCCGATGGGCCCCGCCCCGTAGGCCTTTTAGGGAGTCTTCGTTTCTGTGCATCCCAGAGGGTGCAGGGCGATGTGAATTTCGCCCGAATTGGCGCAGTCGTCACTCGGCGGTGCGCTAATTATTATCGCCACATTCATGCGTTCGCCCTCGCCCGAACTCACCGTAAAGGTTTCCTTCACAGTAGTGCCAGTGGACGAAACCGTTGCCAGGTCTTGTACGAGACGTGGATACACTTTGATTAGCGGAGTCTGAGGCAGCCGCAAATCTTCTGTAATTGTGTCTTGTCCGATGAACTTCAAGAAGGCGTGGTTGGCCATGCGAATCGTTCCGTCTCGAGATACCGCGGCCAGTGGAATAGGGGCCAACTCAAAGAGCTCGGCACCTGCTTTTGCCGCGTGGCTAGCAGCATTTTTGACGAGGGTTGTGCTGTCTGAACCTCTACGCCGAGTTGTGGAAAAGCCGTGCATATCGCAAAAAGCATTTAGCTCGTACAAAAAGGAGGAGACGTTGGGATGGCGATCGCCCGGGTCTTTGGCAGTCGCCCGCAACACGATCAAGTCGGCTCTTTCGTCCAAGTCATCGGCGATAAGTGTCGATGGTGGAGCGACCGTATCGTCGAGATGAGCCCGCAAAATATCGGTAGTTGTGCCGGTAAAGGGCGGAGTGCCTACAAGCAGCTCGTAGAAGAGAATACCGAGTGCGTAGATATCACTGGCGACACTTGCGGGTTCTTTGCGAATTCGCTCAGGGGCGAGATACGCTGGTGTGCCTCGGACTGAGCCATCGCCTTTGCTGGACTGGGGCTGGGCTAGGCCAAAGTCTAGGAGTTTTACTAGTCTGTGCCTATCCGCTGTTTTTACTAGCAAGATGTTGTCTGGCTTGATGTCTCCGTGCACGATGCCTTGGCTGTGGACGTAGCGAGTTGCCTCGGCAATCTGAGTCATCACGTCTGCAGCGGTACGCGGTGAGAGACGACCGTCTTGTTTGAGCTTATCTTTTAGGGCGATTCCATCGAGAAGGTTCATCACCATGAAGAGGCCGAAGTTTGGATCGTCACCAAAATCGACAATACTGCCAATGTTGACATGGTCCAGAGAACTCGCGAGCCTTGCTTCTCGGTAAAAACGCTCGCGTTGCTCAACATCGGTTGCATATCGAGCTTTGGGAAGCTTGAGTGCAAAGGCTTTGTCGAGCACCATGTGTCGTACCTTCAGCACACGTCCCATTCCGCCACGTCCAATTTGTCCATCAATGACGTATCGCCCACCGATGACATCACCGGGGCGGGCGCTGGGAGGTCGTTCTCCGCTTTTGGGCGTGGTTTTGCCGCGTTGCCCGAGAATATCTAGGCTGAGGGAGGGAAGAACCGGGTCACTGTCGGTGTGCGATGGCACAGGTAGGGTAAGGATACCGTTTTTCGTCGCATCATTGAAGGCCAAAACTACAGAGTAGCGGTGAAGTTGTGGATTGTCATGACTGGTGATCTCAGCTTGCGAACCCATTCTCGACGTTTTATCGTTCGCCTATGAGTGAAGCAGCTGAAAATCAGTTTTTGTCAGTAATTCGTGTTTGGGCCGCATTGGCTTGGGCCGATGGCGTGGTTCAGGACTCGGAGCGGGATGCAATTTCCAAACTGATCTCCGTTGCAAAATTGGGCGATAGCGATCGCGAGAAAGCGATGAGTTTCCTCGATGAAAAGATCGAATTGGAAATGGATCGAATCACTGGTTTGTCGCC
Source organism: Kofleriaceae bacterium (assembly GCA_016763395.1). Classification (GTDB taxonomy): domain Bacteria; phylum Myxococcota_A; class Polyangia; order Haliangiales; family Haliangiaceae; genus NORP324. The sequence goes on along the minus strand of JAESTW010000635.1, from coordinate 820 downwards.
AGCTGCGGGCGAGGGAATCTACCGAGCGGCACTGCGACTCGCGATGGTAGATTTAGATTTGGCCGCCGAAGAGGCCGCGATGCTTGTGCGTTTGCGGGAGGGACTTGGAATCGACGAAGACAAAGCCGCCGAAATCGAGAAGAGTATCTCTTAGGCCTACAATCGCCTCACCGGACGAAGAACACCGGCGAGTTTACACACCCTCTGCAAAGAGGGTTGCCATAGTTGAGCGAGCGATGGTGACATCGCAAAAGTCACCAGGTTGAAGAGAGCCGCGGGGCATGATCACTGATTTAAAACCGTCGGTACGGCCAACCATCTGATCGTCGCGCCGTTTTGACTGTTTGTGGACCAGTACGCGCTCGGTCTTGCCAATCTGCTCTGCGTGCTTCTCCCGGGATATTGATTCCTGGAGTGCGATGATTTCTTGGAGCCGTCGCTTTTTGGTCTCGGGTGATATGTCGTCAGATATTTTCTTGGATGCGACTGTCAGCTCTCGCTCTGAGTACGCGAACATAAACGCCGAGTCAAAACGGATTTCCCGCATTAGCTCCAGGGTTTGCTGATGGTCTTCCTCGCTTTCTCCACCAAATCCGCTGAGGATATCGGTTGAGAAGGCAATGTCTGGAATGGCGGTTCGGATTTTAGAAACCAGTGTATAGAAGTCTTCAGCAGTGTATCCGCGCCGCATTCGAGTGAGTACTTCGGTAGACCCACTCTGGACGGGCAGGTGCAAGAAGTTGCAAATCTTTGGTTCCTCGGCAATGGCGGCAATGACATCGTCAGTGAAAGAGACCGGATAGGGCGAAGTGAATCGAAT
>JAESTW010000055.1 GCA_016763395.1 Kofleriaceae bacterium | reverse complement strand
TTCACTTGCAAAAGCAGATCGAAGAGGCAGCTTGGCAAGCGGGTGGAGGAAAGTTGGTTGCACCAGCGATGCGCGTGAGTGATTTTGTTCACGAGAGAGCGTCTTCATCACTTCCCAAGTCGAGTTATGTTCCCGGACTAAAAGCAGCTGATTTGTCCGAGATTGTCGATGCTGGTGGTGTGCGTATATCGACTCGACTGCGGACAGCGCTTCTGACTTTCAATGAAAAGATGCGCGGGTACATTGGGGAGGAGGCGACAATTGTCGGCGTTGAATCGAGAACCAGCGCGCCTCTGCGGGTTCCCCGAGATCGCGAAACGCTGGAGAGTACATCCTTGGCTAGGCTCTATCCATGCGGCGAGGGTGCGGGCTATGCTGGCGGGATCGTGAGTGCGGCAATGGATGGTATTCGCGTGGCACGAGCCATTGCAGCGGTTTTGGCGCCAGCCCTACAGCCGGCGCGACAAAGGGACTAGACCGGCAAGCCGGAACTATAGTACAACCTTGAGGAGATGAGACGCCGTAGTACCAGGCTCCGTATTGCGGGCGTATTGGCAGTTGCTGGATACGCGCTTGCTGGATGCGCCCCAGAGCTTGGAGACGAGCTGCCAAGCTGCGAAGGTGACAATTGCGACAGCAGTTTGCGCTCGTATTGCGATGTCACGATTCGCGGCTACGCCTCTCGCAAGGTGGAGACCGACTACTTACCCAATGTGCTGGCTTGCGAAAACGAGACGGGCGGGTTGGAATCGCTAAAGGCGCAGGCGATTGCTGCGAGGTCTTACCTCTACTACAAACTCTCACGAGGGGAGATGCTGGGCAACAGCGAGGGCGACCAGGTTTTCTCGTGTGGCCGGGAGCCCAATGCAGTTCATCGGCAAGCCGTCACCGAAACCTCGGGACTCGTGTTTCGCTATGCTGGTGAGTATGTCTCCGGTTTTTATGTGGCCGGCTCTGTGCAGAACTCAAGCGACTGCGAAGGCGGCACTGTCGACCCGACCAATACACAAAAGTTTGTCACCTACAATCAGGGGTTGTCCGGCAATGGAGTGAATCAGACCTCGCTTGGTTTTAGGCATCCGGACAATTTTGGGAACCGCGGTTGTATGTCCCAAAATGGTGCCAATTGTTTAGCGGAGCGCGGAGACACAGCGGTGGATATCATCCAATATTTCTACGGCAGCGACATTGGTGTCGAGGCGGCTACTGGCAGTTGTATAATTCCAGGGGCGAGCATTGGCCCTGGCGATCCCATCGGTTCTCTAGTTGGTGACGACTGCGCAGCCAATGGCGAAATTTGTGACATTGAGTACGGCGACTGGCGCGGCGAGTGTATTTCTTGGTTTGACGACGACTTTGCGGGATTAAACGGCTTTTGCTCGATTGGCTGCGAGGGACTGTGCCGGGTCGGGAGCCAACTCGGCGAGACCTATTGTGCGTCTTTAAATATTGGTTTTGTCGACCCAGTAGCGCAGTGCGTCGTGGTGCCATCGATAGAGAATAGCTTCTGTGCCGACATTGCTGGGACTGAGATTCAAGTGGTTCAGAGCGTTCCTCTAGCCGGCGACGAGCCGGAGTACCAGGGTGTTTGCGTGCCACCGGACAACGTGACGACCTGTGAGTTTGAAGGCGTCGCCGGCGAGTGTATTGATATCAATGTAACGATATGTCCCAGTGAGAGTCATGCTGGCGCATGTCCGGGCCGTGCGAATATTCGCTGCTGCACAGCGCTCTAGGAATATGGTGTTAAACGAGTTTAACACCCAAATTCCTGTCGCTGGCTGGGCAAGCGTCTACTTTACGCGGCGATGCCGCTCATTTCTGGTGTACTTCCAACACGGGCTGCTAGGAATCTGAAACGTGGCTAGAATTCCGAAGTCGGCGGGGACGCGAGTTCTCCTTATCGATAATTACAGTTCCTTTAGCTACAATTTACTGCAATATTTGGCACAGATCACAGAACTGGTACCCACCTGTTTGCGCAATGACGATCCTCTTCCGGAGGACTTGAGTTGTTATGACTGTGTGGTGATTTCCCCGGGCCCCGGAACACCGGAACGCGCCAGTGACATGGGAATGAGTCGCTATTTCCTGGAAGAGTGTCGGCTGCCGGTGTTGGGGATTTGTCTCGGACACCAAGGACTCGCATATGCCTTTGGCACCCCAATTGTCCGGTGTCAAGAACCAGTCCATGGCCGGCAGAGCCAGATTGAGCACGAAGCTCACCCACTCTTCGCCGGAATCCCTCGGCATTTCAAAGCGGTTCGCTATCACTCGTTGGCGGTGGAAGATCCGTTGCCAGGCAGTCTGGAAAGCATCGCTCGCAGCGAAGACGGCACTATCATGGCGATCGCTCATCGTCAGTTACCCAAATGGGGAGTGCAGTTTCATCCCGAGTCCATGCAGACTGAATTCGGACATCTCCTGCTTAAGAATTTCTGTGAGATGAGTGTTGCGAAGCAGGCGGGGCTTCCGTCGATTGAGGTAGCTGTTGTCCGAGAGACGCCATCTGTGGATTCGCCCATAAGGAAGCGCTGGACTCTCCTGCGCCATGCCTTGCCATGTGGGGCGAACACCAGGGAACTCTATACTCGGCTTTTCGCCGGGGCCAAGCATAGCTTTTGGCTGGATGGCGAGTCTTGCGAACAGGGGATGTCGTACATGGGAGACGCGGACGGGGCCGGCGCTCATGTATTGCGATACGACGAGGCTCGAAATTTTCTTGTCCGAGAGTCTGGGGGGCGGCGTGAGGAAAGTCAGGTTGATTCCATCTTTGACTATCTGGCGCAAGAACTGGCTGGGCACAAACTTAGTTCCTCTGCAGGGGAAATGGCATTTCGCGGTGGCTACGTTGGTTACTTTGGCTATGAACTCGGACGAGAGACGCGCTACGAGTCGGAGAATCCAGATGCGCAGTGGATTTGGGTGGACAGGTTCCTGGCCTTTGATCATCAGGCGAAGCAGGCATTCCTGTTGGCATTGGTTCCAGATGGAGATTCGCGAGCGAGCACAGATGCGGAGGATTGGTTTGCGAGTGTAGAACAAACACTTGCAACCAAGTCTTGTCCGAGGCTTGCGCTGCCCGAGCAGGGAGAGGCAACGCCAGTGTTGGTGATGCGGGACAAC
>JAESTW010000634.1 GCA_016763395.1 Kofleriaceae bacterium | reverse complement strand
GGCTTTTCGAGAGATTTAGCTTGGCCACTTCGGCACAGAGGGTTTCCCAGGGAAGGGTAGTGTACAGATCGATCGCACGAGTTGCCAAAGCCTGGTGAGTCACTCGCTCAAGCACATCGCGGCGGGCCCCACCGGCAAGACAGAGGCTGATAAACGTCCGACGCAAGTCGTGGAATCGCCGACCATCGATACAGAGTTCGTCACAGTCTCGGCGCCGTGCCGTAACGACTCTACTTGTAAGCTCAATTTCTACGCTTGCCAAATGTTACGAATACCGTTACACTGTTAACATGATTCAGGGGTTCGGGTGTCGCGCAACAAGAGACCTGTACAATGGTAAAGCCACAGCCCGCGCTCGGAACCTCGCGCCTCCACACGTACTCGCTGCCTCTCTCGATATGCTCGACCTCATGAACGCTTGCGTTACAATCGAAGATCTTCGCTCCCCGCCAAGCAATCACCTTGAACAACTTTCTGGTGGGCTCTCGGGTCTCCATTCAGTCCGCATAAATATCCGATACCGAATCATTTTCAGATGGACTGACTCTGGTCCCGACGACATCCGTTTAGATGACCACACCTACTAACAAGGAGCCTACGCATGATTCCCAACAAATAGAATCCCAGCACACCCTGGGCGATTGCTTGCAGTTCATTACCTCCAGCCTCTTGATATGACACAAGCGGATTTCGCCAAGAGGATTGGCATATCCCGAGTACGGCTCAATGAGCTGATCAGAGGCAAGCGTGGGGTCACTGCAGACACGGCTATTAGGTTATCGAAGGCGCTTGGGACCACCGCTGAAATGTGGATGAATGCCCAAGCTACTTACGATCTGGCCGTAGCTCCAAAGGTCTCTGGAGTGAGTCGCATCCGACGCAAAGCGCTAAAGCCAAGTGAGGATACAGCTGTCACAGTGTAGAGCTACTACCCAACTCTATGCTTCTATCTCGCTCCCTTAAGCCTCCATCCATCTCTGGGTGATCGTGCCCAAGAACTGGGAACAAACTCGAAGGCTCGGACGTTGAGGCTGGCAATGAAAAACTCGAAGCTTCGGTCTCGACTAAAGCGGGTCGCCAAATGGGCGGGAATCGCCGGCTTGGTTCTGGCCCTGTTCATGCTCGTCTGCAATGTTTGGATACTCCGATACGCAGGGCCGTACATTTATGAGCGCCCCTACCCGGGCTTCAGTGACCGTTCGGACGTAGTTGCGATTGTGCCTGGCGCTTTAGTCCGGGGAGACGAGCCTTCGGTAACTTTACGGGACCGGCTCGCTGGTGCGCTAGAGCTGTACCAAGCTGGACATGTAGTCCGAATCTTGGTGAGTGGTGATCACGGCAGAGAGGACTACGATGAGGTCGGTCCGATGCTGGCGTGGCTTGTGAAACGGGGAGTCCCCGAACAAAGTATCATTTCCGATCACGCAGGATTTCGGACACTCGACACAATGGTGCGGGCCCATCAGGTATTTGGAGTCGAGCGAGCCATCGTATGCACGCAGAGCTTTCACTTGCCCCGTGCTGTTTTCTGGGCACGGCGAGCAGGAATCGACGCACACGGGGTGGAAGTCGACAAGCAGCGCTACAATGGTCACTACAAGAACAAAGTCCGGGAGGCTATTGCCCGGACAGTCGCTGTTCTAGACAGCTATGTGTGGAATCGGCAGCCGAAGTACTAGAAGTCCTCGGCATCGGACATCGTGCCTTCGCTAAGGGATTACTTGCTTGGCCACTCCATCGTAACGTCGGCCGACCACCATTTGACGATTTTGCCGGCCTCAATCGTGTCAACTCGAGTGAATATCAGTTCAACGTCCTTTGCGTTGTCCGGTGGTAGTACCATTCCAGCGATTTCGATTGTAGCGTGTGACTTGGCATCGACAGAATACTTGTTTCCACTCAGTCCAGTGAAGTCATATTCCTTCTCGAAAGGAGTCCCCTTCTTGAGAACGATAGCGTTGCCAGACTCGTCAAGATACTTCATCAGAAGCATGTAACCGCCGGCCTTTTTCTCGCCAAAGTTCTGCAAGTGAATCTTGTTTTTTCGCTTATCTCCCTCGCCGGTAAACTCAATGAATTCCGCGGAAACCGGCGAACCATTGGCCTGCTGAGTTAGCTCATTCTGTTTTGCCCCGCCTTTTTTGTCGCCACAGGCAGCAAACAAGAGGGTAGAAGAAAGAAAGGATAGAGTCAGGAGTTTTCCCATACCTCTAAGAGACACAACTGCCCATCCTGTCGCAAACGAAATCGGCACAAAACGAGAAACATACGATTCTCTTCACTTCTCGGCTGGAATAGACAATCGATGCCTGGACATGCGAAGATGCCCCAGCACAGCGAGTACACACCTTGCCCGAAGCACTAAAGAACGGACTCAACAAAGCTGCGATCACTCGCCTAGCCGCGAATCTCAAGCGAGTTTTCCCGGCATTTGACAGTACGTCCTTCGTCACTGCTTCATGCAAAGGGCTGGGCAAACTTGAACTAAAAGAACGAGTGGCTCACATCGCTTGCCAGCTCGCCACCTACCTACCTGCCAACTACAACAAAGCGCTTTCCATCATTGTCCAGAGTGCATCCCAGTGGGATCGCGGACACGAGGACGACCCGTTTCGGGGCTTCGCTGCTTGGCCACTCTTTCACTATATCGAGGTTGAAGGGCTGCATGAGCCTAAGGCCTCTTTGGCTGCGCTGCGGGACATCACCCATCTCTTTTCTGCTGAGTTTGCCGTTCGGCCCTTCATTGCAGGTAATCCCAAGCAAGTTTTCGCGGAGCTTAAAACCTGGACAACCCATGAGAGCGAGCATGTCCGAAGACTGGTGTCAGAAGGGATCCGACCGAGATTGCCGTGGGCCACGAAGGTCGATCTGCTAATCGAAAATCCGGCGCCGATCATCAAGTTACTGGAACTTTTCTGGGTGCATTATTGACAGCACTGCACCTTTTGCCCATTTTAGGGGGCAAGTTCCAAGGCAAATTCCGAGGCAAATTCCAGAGGTCTACTTCATTTATCAAATAGTTACAGCACTTTTCAGAG
>JAESTW010000633.1 GCA_016763395.1 Kofleriaceae bacterium | reverse complement strand
TTCTTGGCGGACGCCTCGATATCCAGTGAGGTGCCTGCATCGCGGCTTGCACTCATCACCTCTTTCATTAGCTTGAGTACGCTCAGGTAGACTCTTGTGGTGCCGTCATCATCCCGGACGAGATAAAATGGTGCGATTTCTACATTGTAGGTGCGTGCCAACTCCCAGCCGGGCGACTTTGGATCGGATTCATCAGCCCAAAGGATAGAATCCACTTTGTCCCAATGGCCGCGCTCGCGCAAACGCTCCTCTGCCTGTACGCATTTGGCGCAAGCCTCGCCCGTGGCCAAACGCTTCTTAACCATTGTGATGTGCATCGGTGGCGATTGTCCCACAAAGCGGGCCCGGTGGATATACAGCGCGGCTCAGCCTGTTATGGTTGCCTCACTATGACGAGTTTTCTCAACGATCACCCCATGACTCACAGCTGCGGCGCACTGCGCGAGAGTGATGTCGACGCCACGGTTACTCTTAGCGGATGGGTCGCCAATCGCCGCGATCACGGCGGCTGCGTCTTTATCGATTTACGAGACCGAGACGGCATCACCCAGGTAGTCTTTGACCCCTCGATTTGCAAGAGCGCCTTTGACCAAGTGGGCGAGCTGCGCAGCGAGTTTTGCATCGCGATTGTAGGCACAGTCGCCTCTCGCGGTGCTCAGAAGAATCCCAAGATGGCCACTGGCGCCATCGAGGTACACACCTCACACCTAGAGATATTTTCAACTTCGGAGACTCCTCCCTTCTTGATTGAAGACGGCATCGAGACCAACGAAGCGCTGCGCCTCAAATATCGCTACCTCGATTTAAGGCGCCCCGAGATGCAAAAGAAACTGCGCATCCGCTCGAAGGCTTCTCAGGCTATCAGAACTTTCCTTAGCGACAATAGTTTTGACGAAGTTGAGACCCCTTTCATGGTCAAGTACACCCCAGGTGGTGCTCGCAACTTTGTAGTGCCTTCACGGCTCAACCCAGGCTCCTTTTACGCCCTGGCAGAATCACCACAAATTTACAAGCAGCTGCTCATGGTCGCCGGATTTGAGCGCTACTTTCAAATCACGCGCTGCTTCCGCGACGAAGATTTGCGCCAAGATCGCCAGCCCGAGTTCACCCAAATCGACATTGAGATGTCCTTCATCAGTGAAGTGCAGTTGCAGACGATGATTGAGGGCATGCTCGCCAAGACTTGGAAAGACACTTTAGATGTCGAGATTCCGACGCCCTTTTTGCGCATGACGCACCACGAGGCGATGCTGAAGTACGGTTGTGATAAGCCGGACTTGCGCCTGGACCTAACTCTCTGTGAAGTGACCGAGCCAGCGAAGGACTGCGGGTTTAAGATTTTCGAGGGCACTGTCAAAAAGGGCGGCATCGTCAAATGTTTCCGAGTCCCGGACGGCAAGCGCCTAAGTCGCTCTGCTCTCGACGCGCTCACTCCTTTTGCCAAGCCTTACGGTATCGCTGGCGTCGCCTTTGCACGGGTACAAGACGACCTGAGCTGGAAAGCGCCCTTTGCCAAAGTCTTCACCGACGAAGCACGGGCTGAGGTCAATCGCATTGCTGGCGCACAGGCCGGCGACCTCTTGCTCTTTGTCGCGGACAAGGCCAAGAAAGCCAACACCTGCATGGCGGCCATCCGTACACACATCGGCGATAAGCTCGGACTTATCAACCACGACGAATTCCGCTTCATGTGGCTTACCGATCCACCTCTTTTTGAATACTCCGAAGGGGACGAAAAATGGGTATCCTCGCATCACCCCTTTACCTGTCCCAGGCCGGAAGACGAAGACAAGCTCCTCAGTGATCCAGCGAATGTCTTGGCTCGCGCCTACGATGTCGTTCTCAATGGCGTTGAGCTGGGCGGCGGAAGTATTCGTATCCACCGAGCCGATCTCCAGGGCAAGGTCTTTGAGGCCTTGGGAATTTCGGCAGAAGACGCTGAGCAGAAGTTTGGCTTCTTGCTTGAGGCCTTCCGCTACGGTCCGCCACCACACGGCGGAATCGCTCTCGGTCTCGATAGGCTCGCGATGCTCATGACGGGGGCTCAATCCCTTCGAGATGTTCTGGCATTCCCCAAGACCCAAAAGGGAACCGATCTTATGTCCGAAGCGCCGACTCCAGTCGACAAAGATCAATTGGCGGAGCTATACATCCAAAATACGGCCTTGCCCACCAAAGGCTCTGACAGCAGCGAAAACGAAAGCTAGTCCCGGACATGGCAGGGGCTCCATACGACATTGTTATCATCGGTGGCGGCATCACGGGTGCCGGAATCGCACGAGATGCCAGCCTGCGCGGATTGCGGGTTGCCCTCTTTGAGAAAGATGACTTTGGATCTGGAACCTCGTCAAAGTCCTCGAAACTCATACACGGTGGCCTGCGCTATCTTGAACACGCAGAGTTTGCATTGGTGTTTGAGAGCGTGAGTGAGCGTGGCGTGCAGATGGCAATGGCGCCGCATCTAGTCCGGCCCCTGCCCTTTTTGGTACCCGTTTTCGAAGATGCCCGAGTGGGCCTTGAACTCCTCAACGTCGGTCTGTGGATTTACGAGACGCTCGCACTCTTTCGCTCCCCGCAATTGCACAAGACGATGCGTGGTGCAGGCAAAGTCCTAGAGGCGGCGCCTCGAATTCTCAGTGATGGGCTCAAAGGGGCCATTGAATTCTACGACTGCTACACCGATGATTCTCGCCTAGTTCTCGAAAACATCATTTCCGCCGAAGAGGCTGGCGCACGTTGTGAGGCCTATACCGAGGTCTTAGAAATACTCAGAGAACGCGGACAGGTTAGTGGAGTGCGAGTTCGGAATCGGATCAGTGGTGAAGAGGAAGTCGTAGAGACGGCCTCTGTCGTCATGGCGACGGGCCCTTGGAGCGACAAAGTTAGTCCTATGATAAAGGCTGGCATTAAAACGCCCCTCCTGAGCCCGACCAAAGGGGTTCACGCGGTCTTCCCCCACGAGCTGCTTCCTCTCAAACGTGCGATGACGATTATGTCTCCCATTGATGAGCGCGTGATGTTCGCGATTCCGTGGCGTGGCCGGACAGTCATCGGTACAACCGACACGTACTTTGATGGTGACCCGGACGAGGTTCACGCTGATGCCGAAGATGTGCAGTATCTATGCGACAGCGCAAACCATCTTTTCCCCAGTGCCAATTTTACTCCCGAATCCGTGATTGCCACCTGGGCAGGCCTCCGGCCGCTCATTCACGAAGAAGCGGACAGCGCCTCGGACGTCTCCCGGGAACACCAAATTTACGTGAATGATGACGGAGTTATTCTGATAGCTGGCGGCAAGCTCACGACCTACAGGCTGATGGCGAAGGACACCGTGAAAGCGGCGATCCGATGGATGCGCGATTGGAAGAACGACCACTTTGCCGATCGTGAGCTCAAACGCCCTCGCACCAAGAAACGACCTCTCCCTGGCGGTGTGGGCTTTACCGATCCAAGTGCCAATGGGGTTAAAGCGCTGGCAGAAACCCTCGCCAAAGAGAGCGGTTTGCCACTCACACTTACAGAGCACTGGGCCTTTACCTACGGCATGCGTGCCAAACTGCTGTCCGAGATGGCGATCGAGAACCCGGCGCTACAGAAGCCCTTGCAAGATGATCTTCCCCATACCTGGGCCGAGATCGAATTCGCCATTCTCAATGAGCGGACAGAAACCGTTGATGACGTTTTGTCTCGACGCGTCCCCATGCTGCTCATCGCTATGGATCAAGGCCTCGATATCGTCGAGGCTACGGCGGACAGAATGGCAGAAATTCGCGGTTGGGATAGCGAGCGGCGAGCATTAGAAGTTTCCCGATACCAAACCACTGTTTCCCAGAGCCGATTGTTTCGGGGTTCCTAGTCGCCCTAAAAGGTTCCGCGGAGGCCGCCGCTCACGCTTGAGTTGCTCTCAGTTGGCCAAAGAAGGCGTCGGGTTCTTCGGTTTGGAAAATGTTGGCGGCCACGTGTACCCGCCACTGATCGTTGACCGCATAGCTGACAGTGGGCAACAAGACCAAGTCCATCTCATTGGGACTTCCCATGACAAAGAGCCCAAGCCGCATGCGCTCTCGCATTGCCGTCGTACTCACCCGTGCGGTTGCCAGGTGCCTTATTCTGTCCGCAGCTTTCGCGCTTCGCGGTAGTGATTTTTCGTAGCCGCCATGGGCTCGCATGTACTCCTGATAATACTGCAGTC
>JAESTW010000632.1 GCA_016763395.1 Kofleriaceae bacterium | reverse complement strand
TCCCGGACCCAATCGTTGCGTATGAAATCCTCGGCATTGGCGGAGAGTACGACATTTACTTAGACGAAGTCGATCTCGCACTAACCGCTGCAACTCCGCCAGTTGAAGTTTCGTATCGCATCATGACCAGCAAGAACGACGAAGGCGAAGAGATGGCTGGTACCCTCTCATCGGTATCGGCATTGGGCGCTCAACTTGAAGGCGACTCGAAGCTAGAGGCCCTCACCAACATTAAGCTGCGGGTTCGCAGCGAGGAAGGGGAGTGGATCGATGACGACCTCTACGCCAAAGTTGTCCAAGGGGGAAAGAGCGCGACCTTGCGATTTACTGCGATCCCACCGACAATTGTGTCCGAGCTCGAGCGCTTCGCCAAGCCGACGTCGGATCAACGTTCCAAGCAAACTCCATAGCAAGGCTTTGAGCCAATGGACGCTAGGGCTATACGGCCGCTCTAGCCAAAGCTACCAGTGTTCCGGTCCCAAGCTTTTTCCATGCCCTCGACGGCAACGGTGAATCGGGGAAGATCGTTGGCGTGGCGCACGGCGGCCTCCTCGATAGCTGCATCACTTCGCATCGGGCCATGGTGTCCGGCAAAGACGTGAACCGCGGGAAAACGCCGCGCCAAGATCGCGGACGACTCCATCGATCCATGTCCGAAGGCGTGCTCAGACACGTCGCCATGACTGGCATCTAAGATCGCGAGGTCGGCGCTAGACAGGGCATTGTCTTCCATCTTGCGGGTGTCCACAGTTGGCTCGTGATCGCAGAGATAGACCAAGGTAGGCCCGTCGTGAACGCGCAGACGATAACCAAAGGTGGGCAAGTCTTGGCGACTACTGCCCAGGCCGCTGTAGTGATTCAGTTGCAGCGTGTCGACTGTCACTCCCGGCAACGCGAGATTCGCCCCAAGCTCGATCTCCTCAAAGGACAAGCGATCGAGGCAGCCCATCGCGAGAACATTTAAGTCCACAAACGAAGGCGGACTACAACAGGATCGCAGCGCATCGAGGGCTTGCTTTGGTGCCGTGATAGTGACAGTCAGTCCACTGTCCTTGCGCCACATCCACTCCGCATCTTTGATGCCCTCCCAATGGTCCCAATGGGCGTGACTGACAAAGATGTGAATGTGCCGGACAGCCTGCAAACGTGAATCGGTAGTTAGAGCTGCGGACAGCGGCAACAGGCCACTGCCAGCATCGAAGACAAAGAGATGCTCGCCAACGGCAAGTGAATAACAAGATGTGTGATTGCCAATACTCGAGCCGACAGTATTCCGAGAACCGCGAGCCCCCCAAACCTGAAACCGCGTTGGCAGATTCTCCTTAGAATCTTCGTTGCTAGACGTCATATTCTAAAAACTCTGATCCGGGGATGCACTATCGGCGTCCGGGGATGCACTATCGGTGAATAGCCCTTGTACGAACCTAGAGGCAGTGCTGGTCCAGCGAGCCAAGGACATTTGTGGAGGAAGACCCCGTATATAAATTTCGGTGTACGGCATACTGTGATCGAATCCCGAGTTCAACATGAAACTCGTTGGGCTCGCGTCTCCGAGAGTAACACTGGTGCCATAGGAAAACCCTTGCGCCAAGCCGTGTTCCGAGGAGGCCCGAGTGAACATGCGCATGTGATCGTCGGAACCAAATGAGGCAATGGGCGCAATTGTATCCTCGGTATTTGCCATCGGAAGAAAACCCCCGAGCCCAAGATCTGAATCTTCCACAAAGAGATCGACATCGAAGCCAAATGGCGCTTGCAAGGCATTGCTGGGCCCACCACCATCGAAGAGCCACGTCCATCCGATCGGGGCTAAAGGAATCCAAACCGACTCTTGATAGTTGCTACCATCAGCCGCCGACGCCCGACGAATTCGGACATCCACGAGGGTTATGTCCGGGGTGTTAATCGAGTTATCCATAAGCTCCTGGACTAGTGCAGCTGACAAATACGTTGGCGCAAAGGCGCTTGTGGTACCAAGCCCATCTTTAACCGCCGCAGGGCCCCCAGCTCCAGCATCATTCCAAGCCCATCCTTCGCGTCCACGACCAATCAAAATCCATCCGCCCCCGTCGAAGGTATTGTCTACAAAGAGCGGAATGGTACTGCCGCCGATCATAAAATCGTTTTCTCCTGTTGGCAGTAGCGGCGCATCGTCTAGACTGTTCGCAGTTACAGGAGCAGATTCGCAGACACTCGGTTCGCCCGTACAAACGAACCCTGGCTCGACCAAGCAACCCATATCGCAACCATCGAACTCCTCTGGCGGGAAAACCCCATCGTCGCAGACTTCACCTCCGCAGATGATTCCATCACCGCATACTGCGGCAGCCACTTCATCGACCGGACAGGTAAAACTACCCTCACAGACCTCTGGGAGGTCACAGCCGTCAAAGGCTGGCCGGCATACAATCCCAGCAGCAATGCCGCCGGTGCATTGAAAATTGCAGCAAAAGTCGATCCCCGGATCACAAATCTCGCCCAAATCGAGAACCGAGTTGCCGCAGAGTTGATTGGAGGCATCACCGGCCAACACCATCGCATCGACCACTGCCCCATCGGTCACCGCTCCATCGGCCACTGATCCATCAAACACCGCCCCATCAATCACTGCTCTTCCGTCCACAACGTTAGCGTCAGCCAACGGATTTTCAAGTTCCAAAACCAGGGTAGGCGTTGTGTCGCAACCTGTTAGCGCCAATGCGCTTAGAAGCCAACACGCAGCAGTACACAACGTAGTTCGATTTGCACTTCGACTCATTTTACCCACATCAATAAACTCATCGGAAATGACAACGAGCCACTTCATCTACTACATTTTATCATAAACGCCTCGTAATCACTTCATCGTGCGCAAGGCAATTCGACCTAGAATACCCCCTGTGTATGTCGGGGTAGTTGTCGCCTTGTGATGATTTCAGTTTGTCCGCGCGCTTCCTCAGCCAAGGGATGTGTGAGATCTTTATGGACTATGAGCACCAGTAACAAGCCGCCACTACCGCCCACTATAATAACGGTAGCAGACCGGCTGCCTTGGTTTGATGGAACCGTCGAACTTGAAGAGGAAGCCTTACCAGCCACTCCGCCGCCAGTGCCCAAGATGGCCCCGGAAGCGAACCACCACCGCCAGATCAAGCCAATGCATGACGAGGGTGAGATTGCTCGTGGTGGTATGGGAGCCATTCACAAACTCTATGACCCAGAGCTTCGGCGAAGTATCGCGATGAAGGTATTGGAACCATCCTCGGACGTACATGCGGAACAGCGTTTTATTGATGAAGCGCGAATTATCGGACTCCTCGAACATCCGAATATTGTGCCCGTCCATGACCTCGTCGTGGGTGAGGATGGCAAGCCAAGTTACACGATGAAACTTGTTTCGGGGTCAACTCTCACTGAACTCATTGCCCGTCAAAAAAACGTCCGAGACCTCGAAAACATTTTGAACTGTCTGATAAAGGTCTGTGATGCCCTTTCATTTGCCCACAGCCGCGGCATTATTCATCGCGACCTCAAGCCCGACAACATCATGATTGGTAGCCACGGACAAGTGTACCTTATGGATTGGGGTTGCGCGCAAGTTCTGTCCGACACCAGCGACATCACGGATGGACGACAAGATGAAGACGGCATGGTCATCGGTACCTTGGCGTATATGGCACCAGAACAGGCATTGGGACGGATTTCCAAGATCGATGCGCGCACTGATGTCTTTGGAGTCGGAGCTATGCTCTATAAGGCGCTCACCGGAACACCGCCCTACTCGGGTACTGCAATGGTAGCGCTCGTCATGGCTCAGAAGGCCGAGGTCAGACCTCCAGAAGAAGCCACTGAGAACTCAGTTAAGCCGCCGCCACAACTTAGCGCCATAGCCATGAAAGCAATGGCCAAATCGCCCGAGGACCGATTTCAATCTGTCGATGACATCGCCGAAGAGCTGCGAGCATTTCTTAGAGGTGGTAATTGGTTTCCACTGCAAACCTTCGCAGCGGGTGAGGTGATTGTCGGCGAAGGCGATCGCGCGGACGCCGCGTATATTATTACCAAGGGCCAATGCGAAGTGCGCAAGGCCGGTAGCGACACGGTATTGCGCATTTTACGCGAGGGCGACGTCTTTGGTGAGACGGCGATTTTTGCGGACACACCTCGATCAGCAAGCGTCATTGCCATTGATGAAGTGAGCGCTGTGGTTGTCGACCGATCGTCAATTGAACACATTACCGAGACCTCTTGGCTCGGCATGTTCGTAAAAGCCCTCGCCGATCGATTCCTGGACGTCGATTCCCGTCTTTCGGACTCTCTGTCAAAGAGCTAAGCTCTTGGACTGGCCGCGTTTCGAGCGTGCGGACGTTTCGCGGCTGTCGTTGAGTAGGCATCGGCCCAGAGCACCTCAAACTCTTCAGTGCAACACGCGGACAAAGCACCGAGTTGACTTTGTCCCGGAGCACCAGCAGTATACATCCATGAATATCCGACATCTGCGATTGTCCTTGTTAGCTCTGTCTTTTGGAATGGGCTGCGGAGGTAGCCAGCAAACGGCCTCCAACCTTGAGCCGGACACCAGTTCAAACACCGAAGCGGAGCCCCACACGACTTCAAGCTCCGTTACTGACAGCGACCACTATGG
>JAESTW010000631.1 GCA_016763395.1 Kofleriaceae bacterium | reverse complement strand
TTTCATTCGATCGTGGCCATCACGAGCCACAACGATGACTTTGTGTTGCAAACGAATCTGTGGAGCAATTG
Organism: Kofleriaceae bacterium; assembly: GCA_016763395.1. Taxonomy (GTDB): domain Bacteria; phylum Myxococcota_A; class Polyangia; order Haliangiales; family Haliangiaceae; genus NORP324. Next base: position 5,197 of record JAESTW010000631.1, on the reverse strand, counting down.
AATCCAGCGCCGCAATTCTATCGAGATATCGTCCAACAAGCTCTTTGGCAAAGGGGACATCCTCGAGACTTGGAGAGTTCCACTCTCCAGCAGACTCCAGTAGGCGCTGACATGCTGGGTCGATCAAAAACGACCAAGGCGTGAAGAGTCGCACGTGGCCCCAATCCGCCATGCTAGCTGCGATTCGGTCCCCGCTCTCAAGAATCAGAAAAGGCAGATTGCGCTCGACAAGGTTCGCGGCAGCAGCAAGCCCAATCGGGCCTGCTCCAATCACGACAATCGGATGTTGCCTGTCTTGCTCTGCCCTATCCACAACAAGATCCGGTGGCTTTGGCATTACTGTCCCCCTTCTCGGGGCAACAATCTTTGGCTTGCTCGATCGTTGGAGAACAACAACTCTCTTCCGATCTATCGGCTGGACAGCAGGCTTCTGGACTCACGGTACTTTCCTGCGACTCCGTTTTCCTCTCAATAGGTGTGTGAATATTGGCCCCGGCTAGAATAAATGGCTGGCTTTTCATGAAGTGTTTCCTTTGTTGAAGTTTGTGGTTCAACAAGGAAGACAGGTGCTATAGAAAATGGACGCAGGAAATCCACTGTGCGCTCAATGTCATCGGTTTAAATCGCCAGATTACTCTTCGGCAGGATCACTCGGCCACAGCGCGGACAACTCGAGCTCTATCGCATCGAATGGCGGCAGCCGGACAACTTCGTCTTCACCATGTACGGCCAAGCAGCGGTAGTGCTCGCCGTCCAACTCAAAGACCTCAACACTGCGCGCCCGCGGATCGACCAGCCAAACGTAGGGCACCTGCTCACGTGCATAGATAGGTAGTTTGTTGCGTCGGTCCATCAGCGCGGTGCTGGGAGACAAGACTTCACAAACCCAATCCGGCGCTAGCTCGAAGTAGGCACTCTTGGGTACGGAGGGAAGCCGCTCTCGGTGCCAGCCAGCCAAATCGGGAACCAAGATGTCCTGTGCGAAATGCAGCTCAGGTTCGTAGAGAATGATCCAACCACCGGGACCGCCACGCCCTCGGTGAAAGGCAGATCCAATGTCCATACCCAGCACTGAGGCCGCCTCGGCGTGAGGACCGGCTGGCCTGGAGTGAGTGTAGAGGGTTCCTGACAGAACCTCTGCTACTAGGTGCTTGGGAGCGTCCAAAACATCCTGATAGGTCGCAGGAGTAGGCTTTGGAATTGCGGGCATAACCCCAGTATAGCAGCAATTGAGCGCAAGCGATCAACCCAATTTGAGCGAGCGCGAACTCGCCCACCGACCCAAAGGCCGACTAAAAGTACGTGGTACGTATCGACATATAGACGAAGAAGTAGGGCGCAATAAAGAGTACCGCGTCGACTCTGTCGAGGATGCCGCCGTGTCCGGGAAGGATGGATCCCGAGTCCTTCACACCACGTGAGCGTTTTACCAGTGACTCACAAAGGTCACCCAGCTGTCCGAGTACAGCGCCGACGCCGCACATCAAATACAGATCAACCCAAGGCATTCCCGGCATCTGAAAGTGCTTAAACACCGAGACGGCGACTAGCACGGCAGCAACGCCACCGATAGAGCCGGCCCAGGTCTTCTTCGGGCTCACCGCAGGATAGAGCTTTGCCTTGCCCAGGTACTTGCCTGCGAAATACCCCCCGGTGTCCGAGGCCCATGCCGTTAGAAGAATGAGTACGATGATGTCTCCACCAACGGCGCCACCCTCGCGCTTCAAGAGCGAGACAAAGGAAAACATGATGCCGCCGAACACAATCGCCAATACCGAAGTATTGAGTCTGTCCGCCACACTTTCAATCTCGCCGAAGCGGAATAAGTAGTAGAGAGAGGTCCCGAGCACGGCGACGACAACAGACACCAATGCTGGCTGTGCACTCGGTGGTAACCAATATAGCAGAGCCACCGATGCAGCACCGATAGCGAGTGAGGCTCGGCGGTCGGTCTCGTCCTCGATTCCCATTGCGAGATACTCGTACATCGCGATCAGCGAAGCGACAAAGACGATGCCCCAAACGTAGTGCGATGAGTCGAGATAAATTGCGTACAGAAGCGGCGGAAGTGCGACGACTGCGACGAGAAAGCGGGATGCGAGATTTCCTAATGCCATAAAGTACTTGTCCAGATTTTACTGATGTCTAGAATTGATACGGGAACTGCGCCCTACGGTGCCAGATCGCCTGATTCCACTTGCGAGCCAGTCAGTCCGAAGCGACGCTTTCGGCCCTTGTACTCCTCGAGAGAGGCATAAAGTGCTTCGCGGCGAAAGTCGGGCCACAGCAAGTCGCTAAAACAGAGCTCTGTGTAGCCGGCTTCCCAGAGGAGAAAATTGGAGATGCGCTGCTCGCCAGATGTCCGAATCAACAAATCCAGTGGTGGCAAGTGCGCGGTTGGCATGGCCTGACCAAAGCTTTCGACATTGATCTCTCTAGCCTTCATCTCACCTGAAGCCACTTTTTCAGCGAGCGCTCGAGCAGTTTGCGCTATCGACTCTCGTCCGCCGTAACTCAGAGCCAGTGTGAGCACCATTTTATCGTTGCTCGCAGAGTCATTCCGCAGGCTGTCGAGTGGCTCGCGAACAAAATCCGGAAGTTTTTCGATATCGCCGATCGCTCGCAGCTGAATGCCATTTTCCATGATCTCCGGCCGCTCTTCAAACAAATAATCTCGGAGCAAATTCATCAGTCCCAAGACTTCAGCCCCGGGTCGTGCCCAATTTTGAGACGAAAACGCGTACAAAGTAATCGCTTCCAAGCCAATTTCGCGGGCTGCACGGACAATGTCCTGTACGCTCTTTGCCCCTTCTTTGTGGCCAGCAAGCCTTTCTAAGCCCTGATTTTCAGCCCACCGGCCGTTCCCATCCATAATGATGGCCACGTGCCTGGGCAGCTCGCTGTTTGAAGTAGGGTTCACGACCCCGCGCCTGTATCACGGGCGGCCCTTGCGTTGCAACCGAGCTTAACTTGCCGTACGCTTTAGCTTCTTTACGACATTCGCCAGAGAGACCTATGGGCATATTTTCGAGACTTGGAATACTAATTAAATCGAACCTTAACGATCTCATCAATCGGGCTGAAGACCCCGAGAAGATGCTGACCCAGGTTCTGCTCGACATGCAGCAACAGCTGGTCGAAGCCAAAAAGTCAGTTGCAATTGCGATTGCTGACGAGAAAAAGCTGCAGAAGCAGTACAACATCGAGCTCGACAAGGGCAAAGAGTGGGAGCGTAAAGCCATGCTGGCTGTCCGCGCTGCCAACGATGATCTGGCTCGCCAGGCACTGACTCGCAAGCAAGAACACGAGAATATTGCAGGGCAATTTCAAACACAGTGGATCCAGCAAAAAGCCGCTGTAGACAAGCTAAAGGACGCACTGCGCCTCTTGGCGAACAAGATTGAAGAAGCCAAGCGAAAGAAAAACATTCTTATCGCCCGGCAAAAACGAGCTGAAGCGCAAAACCAAATTGCCAACACAATGCAGGGTTTGGGCGACACTAGTGCCTTCGATACTTTCGAGCGAATGGCTGATCAAATCAACACGCTAGAAGCCGAAGCCGAGGCCGGTGCTGAGCTTGCTGGCGAACTTTCTGGTTCTAGTTTGGAGTCACAATTTCTGGCATTGGAAGCTGGCGGCGCTGGCGGTGCCGACGAAGATTTGGCTGAACTCAAAGCCAAAATGGGCATGTTGACTAGCGGAAGTACTGCCGAGACCAAACAACTTGCCTCCGGTGGCGCAGCTCCTGCTGCGGCGCCTGCTGCAGCGCCATCTACCGAGGCTGACGCACCACCACCAGCGGCGGCTTCTGCGGGCTCCTTGAGTGCTGAAGATCTCAAGGAACTAGAAGATCTCGACCTCAGTGGGGTTGATATGGACGAGCTAAAAGCAGAACTCCAAGATTTGGAGAAGGAAATGGCTTCGATGGAAAGTGCTGAAACTCCAGAGGCCAGCAAGTAATTGCGGATCACACTCGATCTGAAGCACAAGGCTGATTGGGTTAAGGTTTTTAATCCCAGCGATCGCACGATCTTTATTGCCTGCGATTCGCCGCCCCCAATCGGTACTCGTCTACGGGTCGATCTGCACATTGCAGATGGGCCCAAGACAATCTTTCGTGGAAAAGTTATCGCCCGGCGAATGCATGGCGACGGCAAACTCGAGAGCGGGTGCAGTATTGCGTTGGCCGCGGAAGAACACGAAAAGCTCAACTATCTCAACGGCTATGTGCGAGGTGGACTTCTAGATTGGCGAGAGGCGAGACGGATCGCGATTCGTCTTAAGGTTGTTTACAATGGCACAAAAGGCCCTGTTGACGGATACTCCCGAGATATCAACGATGAAGGTATCTTTATCGTCACCGAGACGCCCTTTGCAGAAGGGCGCAAACTCAACATTTCAATTGAGTTTCCCGGACGTGACAAACCTTATTCTGTCCGAGGAGTTGTAGTTCACACCGTAGTTATCGAGGACGAAGATGTTCCGGGAATGGGAATATGCTTCGACCACGATCCGGACAAAGTCGAGCTGTTTCGCAAGATCGTTGATGACTTGGAAGCGTTGTTTTTGGCCGGCAAGCTGGAAGACAAGTACCTGATCTAGAGTCTGGCCTATGCTCACTCTTGCGAGCTGAGCTCCGCGCCCATCAAGAGCACGGCGATCCACAGTAAGTCGGCGACCAATAAATGGAGCACTTGCACTGTGATCGGCGTGAGTAAGGCGACGTTGATAACTCCGATGAGGAGTTGGAGAACAACGAGCGCAATGACCGCTCCTGCGTATCGCGGGACCTTTTCGAAGGATTTGCTGGCAAGATAAATCAGGTAAAGACCGACGATTACGGCGAGTATGGGGTGAATCACGCGCAAGCGGGTTAGGAAATGGGCTGTCGTATCAAAGTCCGCTGCAAGTCCGGCGCTAAACGATTCGGACGGAAAAAGTGTGTCCGCCAATGCCGCAATGGCTCCTGTTGCGCCCAATACAAGTAGTCCGACCGCTGCCAGTGCAATCTTTTTTCGATCGCCACCTTTGAAGTGCAGTGTCTTCCCGGAGCTGACGATCCATGCGACAGCGGTTAAAGCCGCCAACAACAAAAGGGTGTTGACCAGGTGGACAGGAACCGAGACAGCTCGCATGGCGGTGGCATTGTCCTCAACCAGTCGCGCAAGCACCAACCAAGCGCCGAGCAGTGACTCGA
>JAESTW010000630.1 GCA_016763395.1 Kofleriaceae bacterium | reverse complement strand
GAGCACCGGATGCACAAATCGCGGATGCAAGAGCACCGGATGCACAAATCGCGGATGCAGGAGCACCGGACGCACAAATCGCAGATGCTGGAAGAGTATCGGACGCGCAAGTCACCGACTCCAGTGTCGAGAGCGACGCAAGCACACTGGGAATTGCCACACTCTCGGACGCGGGCAATAGCCGAGTTGATGCTGGATTCAAAATCGCTATACACAAATCAGACGCAGGTACGAAAACAAAAAGGGCACCTCGCTGGGCAAGCCTCAATATGGGTTCCCATGCTCCTGCCGGAGATCACATTGCAGTGCTTCTACGACTTGACAGAATTCGCGGCACCGAGTGGGCAAAGTTCTTAGATGACATACTGCGTCCTATGCCCGATCATCGACTTATCATTGGCGACCGAAAGCTGAGTTTCTCGGACTATTTCGACTTCCTCTACATCTCGACGAACAATCCGGCAGATCTCACTGCCACGACCTTGTCCGCAATCAGCAAACTCAAAGGCGCTGAACTGCGAAAAATGCTGGGTCACCCCAAAGTCAAAATCAAGTGGAGCCCTGTTGCTGCTGGCGTTTTGGGAACGTTGGGAGCCTCTCGTAACCACCACTCAGCAGACAAACGGGTCTACTTCTCTCCCAACGCCTCCTCGTTGGTGCTGGCTCGTCCGAGTACCCTGAATAAAGCCATCGAGCCTCGCACGGGAGCGCTCGACCTGCCCAATCCTCAACCAGAACTTCTACCGTCGTGGATTGAAAATATTCCCAAATTGTCCCAGGCAGCGAGCGGCGCCGACGCCCCCTATGCCATGGCCTACATCTCTGCCCTGCCAAACTACGTTGTGATCCCACGAGGTCCAACGCTGCCAGCACCAGACAGCATTTCGATTTACTTGCAGGCAGAAAAAACAGGATTCACAATCCGGGGAAAGGCGATCTTCTCGAATGCCGCACGCGCCAAGCAATTTGCCGAAGGGGCCACCAAGGCCCGTTCTGAGGCTATGAATTCGATGCTAACCAAAATCCTGCTCAGACAGTTCCAAGCCTATAACCTACTTGCCGGACTAAAACTCGAACAGAAGTCCTCTGTTGTCACCTTTGCAAGCACGCTCAGCATTGCCGACACGCGCTCTATCTTCAAGCTCGCCGCTAATTGGTCAAGACGCTATTTCGGACGACAGTCTGCTCCGCCGCAAACCCCGTAGCGCGAAGAGTGTGGGCAGAAGCACTCCGCTCACGATCAGCGCACCACCGACAATTTCACGCGTACTGGGTACTTGTCCGTACAATAGAAAGACAAAGAGGAACGCAAAAATCGGGCTGAGCATTCCCCACAGTTTGGTCTCTGCTGCGGAGATAAAGCGCAACGAGTACATCACGCATAAGCGGCCAACAAAGGGCCCCAGCGCGGCCGCGGCGATCGACAATAGCCAAGCATCAACCGGCATTGCCACTACCTTTGCAAGGAGTCCCGGCCAAAAAGACATCGCTATCACTCCAACCCACAAGCGTCCGGCGTTGAGAGAGATGGGATCGAGATCGCGAATAACGGCGCGTGTCCAAATCATCATTCCTGAGAAGGTCAGTGCGGTTATCGCTCCACATAGTAGGCCGATACCAGGCAGGCTCGCCGAGCTGGAAGAAGGTAGAGCAAAGGAGACAAATCCCCCGACTGCCAGTAGCGCCCCAAGTGCCAAAGGAACTGAAACTCGCTCCCGAAGGAAAATCCACGCTCCGATGGCGATGAAGAAAATCTGCAGCTGCATCATTGTGCTGGCAACACCCGGCCCAAGTTGATCCAGGGCCACTCCCAACGAGATATTTCCAGCAACCGTCATCACTGCCAAGAAGAGAGCCGAGATGTACCAGCTTCGATTCGGACGCGGAGTTGTCCGAATACGAATGACAACGACACCACTATTGAATATTGCCGCCCAGAGAATAATGGCGAAGGTAATCGCAGTGCGATCGGCTGGCGCGGCTTTGAAGCACAGGAGGTATCCTGCGGTAACTACCGCGGTTAGGAGCCCAAGTAAGGCCCCGATCATCTTCGTGCTCTTCACAGAAAGTGGCCGTGCCCTACTACTCTTACGACGAGCCCTACGCGGACTGCGACTCGAGGTCTTCTGGCAGCACAAACCACCGAAGGCTCTCAAAGTCTTCGTTCAAAACGACTGCAACCGCTGAGTCATCGATAGCTTCGGCAAAGGTATTATTCTCAAGGTCGGCCAATATACGATTGGCATGGTCGGTGTACTTACCATAGCAATCCCCGTGTGCCTGCGCGTGCCTGTGAGGATAGGTCATGGTCCCAGCCACGTAACGAACTTCGTCCAAGCTCATGGCGCTGCGTGCCTTCCAGCTGCGATGCCGCCACAACCCAGAGATCTGACAAAATTTGTAGAGTGGCAAAAAACGCCAACCGTTGGTCGCTACAAAATCAATCGCATCGAGAACGTAGTCAAACTCTTCGTCGGACATGAAGTAGTTGAAATTAACTCTCGCCCACCCCGGCTTGATACCTTCACTGCCGCGAGTAATCTCCCGTTGAAACGCTTCGCTCTGTGCCAAATCGATATTGAGCAACCTGTGTCCGTATGGGCCCGCGCAAGAACAGCCACCACGAACTTGAATACCAAAGAGATCGTTGAGCAAGGTGACAACAAAATTGTGGTGCAAGTATCGCTCTTTGTGCCGGACAAGGAAGGATACGATGGACAGCCGCCACGCGTTTGGGTTTCCGAGAATCTGAATATTCTCATTCTTCGACCAGCGCTCGATCGCGCGTTCAATAAAATTATCTTCTAAGGCACGGATATTTTCCACACCAACGCTGTCTTTCAGTTGAAAGACCAAACCAGCTCGAATGGCACCAATGATGTCCGGCGTTCCACCCTCCTCCCGTTGTTCGGGGTCTGTTAAATACTGATGCTCAGAAGGGCCAACATAGGCAACCGTTCCGCCACCGGGGTTGCTGGGAACAAGGTTGTCTAGCAGTGCGCGCTTGACCACCAAAATCCCTGGCGTTCCCGGGCCACCGATAAACTTGTGCGGTGAAATAAACATCGCATCCTTGTAGTTCCCGGCATCGCCACACTCTGGGTTCATCTCCATGTCGACGTAAGGAGCAGCGGCGGCGAAATCCCAAAAGGAGAGTGCGCCATGCTCGTGCAAGATCGACGAAATCTGTAAAGTCCCAGCGCCAATTCCGGTCACGTTGGACGCAGCGGAAAAACTACCGATTAGCAGAGGCCGATCTTTGTATCGGACAAGTTCTTCAATCAGAAGCGCTTGGTTTGGCTTGCCATCCTCGTCTTCTTCGATAACCACAACATCGCAGATCGACTCACGCCATGGCAGCTCGTTCGAGTGATGCTCGTAGGGCCCGATAAAAACCACCGGACGTTCGTCGGCTGGTATTTGCTCGGACAAATTGTATTTATTGTCCAGTTCCCGAGGAATTCGAAGATTGAGAATTGTTACTAGATGATTAATTGCAGAAGTCGCGCCCGATCCGCAAAAAATGACAGCGTCCTCTTCGTTACAGCCGGTCAGCTTCTTGATGATAGCCCGAGCATCTTCTCGGAAACGCCCGGTCTGCAGTCCAGTCCCCGAACTCTCCGTGTGAGTATTGGCGTAGTACGGCAACACATGTTCGCGCAAAAAATCCTCGATAAAACTAAGGCATCGACCCGACGCGGTATAATCTGCGTAGGTGACAAGCCGCTGCCCAAAAGGGCCTTCGATTTCATTGTTTGCGCCGATGACGGAGCGACGAATTTGCGCAATAAGAGACTGAGACATAAGACCCCACAACAATACGATGCTTTGTGATTTCTTACACGCTTTTCCGACCTGGAACGCCACAAGTCCAGCCAAGGCGCGATATGCTGCGAGTTATGGGAGACTCGAATGGATTGCCCCCGCAGCTCACAGCTCCACACACCAAGGCGAAAGTCTCGGTCGCACGCTGCGCTGACTATTGGTACGTCGCTTGTACCGCCTCTGAGTTGAAAAACGCGCCATTGCCGCTGACCATACTGGGCATCCCAATGGTGTTTTTCCGAACCAAATCGGGGGTTCCCGGTGCGTTGCTCGACAGGTGTCCCCACCGAAATGTTCCGATCTCGGCAGGCGAAGTGGACGGCGAGGCCCTGCGCTGCGGCTATCACGGTTGGGAATTTTCTACCAAGGGTAGCTGCTTACTCATCCCCGGACTCAAAGGCGAGTCCAACACCAAAGGCCACGCAGCAACCGCCTATCCTGTTGTCGAAAAACAGGGATACATCTGGGTATACACCAACCCAGACGTGGCTCCAAAGATCGAGCCCTTTCACATTCCGCTGCTCAGCGATACCAACTACAACCATGTCCGGCAGATGGTAGAGGCACCAGGCACACTGCACGCAACCATCGAAAATGCGCTCGATGTGCCCCATACTTCCTTCTTGCATAAAGGACTCTTCCGCGGCAAAGGTACGCGCAACGACATCACTGTTGAAATTCGCCGGTGGAACAACCGAGTCGAAGCAAAGTACATCGGTGAACCACGCCCCCAGGGCATTGCCGCCAAAATCGCTTCTCCCGGCGGTGGAGAAGTTGAGCACTACGACCGCTTTTTCATGCCTTCAGTGGCTCAAGTCGAATACAAAATTGGCGACGACTCACACATTCTCACGACTGCGATAGGCACGCCGGTCAGCGACTTTCACACCAAGCTCTTCACCATCATCAGCTTCCGCTTTGGCCGCATGCCCGGCTGGATGGTGCGCAGCGTTCTCGAACCCATCGGGAAAATGATCTTCAAGCAAGATGCTGTCATGCTCGGCAAGCAAACCGAACTCATCGGAAAGTTCGGAGGCGAGCAATTCACCTCGACAGAAATCGACGTGCTCGGTCCCCACATTTGGCGCCTCATGAAAGCCGGCGAGCGTGGCGAGGCTGGCGAAATGGATGAAGAGCCCACGTTGAACATTGTAGAAATGAACGTATAGATGTCCGAACAAGATGATGCTGACAAAACGCCCTTCGAACTGATTGGATCAGAAAAAGTCGCAGCAATTTCATTGCGCTTTTACGCCGCCATGGCACAAGACGAGCCTGAGCTCGCCGCCCTGCATAAGCTCGATGCTGATGGACAAATCGTGCACGAGATGCAGGAGAAGTTCGCCCTCTTCTTAGTCGGATGGCTCGGTGGTCCGCAACTCTACGTCGAGCAACACGGGCATCCAAAACTGCGAATGCGGCACGCCCACGTCAAGATCGACAAAGGCATGCGAGACGCTTGGCTGCGCTGTATGGCAACCTCGCTCGATGAAGCAGACTTGTCGCGCCCCTTACGAGAGTTTCTGGACGAGCGCTTCTATGGCATGGCCGATCACTTGATCAACGCGTAGGGATCTTCCGCGCCCTACAGGCCCTTCGACGCCCTAAGAAGATGCCAGCAGTTCCGGCCAATACCGCAGCAATCACTAGGAACACGAGCAAGGTCTTAGGCGCTCCCTCATCCTTGTCCGGATCACAAAGAGAGTCCATCCCAGCACTATCCATGTTCTTGACCGTGAACTCCAATTCGTAGCCCTTGGCGATAGGTCCTGCCCCTCCAGTCCAACGTTTTTCATTGCCGGTCAGCGGGACCTTGTCCAGTATGCTCTTGCGGATATCAATCCCCGGAGCCGGATCTAGGTGAAGTTCTGTCTCGCCCGGCAACGGCAGTCTAAGCGACTCCCGAAACACCAGGTGATGCGTCGTTCCCGGCGCAGGCGCAACCAGGCAAACGCTTCCAATAAAATCGATCGAAAACGGTCCATCAAAAATGGAGTTTCCTCCGATCCCAAGAGTCACCTCACTCCACCTAACTTCACTGCCAGAATGATCGAGCTCTACGGACACCACGTTAAATACTTCGCGAGCCAATTGCTCCCGGTAGCTGTTCTTCTCGGACTCGGAAATTTTCCTGTCGCCATCGAGATCCATGCCCCGCCGAATTTCAAGGCTAGGTTGCCGGCCAAAGAAAATCGTATACGCAACCCGAACGCGATCGCTCATCGGAGTTAATTTGTAATAGCGGTTGTTGACCTTCTCATCCGAACCAACATGAGCTAGCACTGCCGATCTTGGCATTGCGACAAACAAAAGGATGAGCCAGGTAAGTAGCCCGATGCGATCAATAGAAGCCATGGAAGCTAGGTTGCGAGTGACATTCGACAGTAGAGCACGAAAGTAGAACACCAGCAGGAGAATAGGCGCTCACTTGCAAAGGCTCGGTCAGGTTCGTTGGACGTTGAGAGATTATCTGAGATTCATGGGTTGGCTAACGACACACCATTGGGGAGTATTGACTGAGCTGGATTGAAGCGCTAGTCTTCGCTTGCAATGAAAGCACTCCTATTAGCAGCATGTTGTCTCATTACTACACACTGCACTGGAGATGACACCCATGGCATCAGCGACTTGGCAGTATGCAGTCTCGATGAGGTGCTCACGCTCTCAGGTGATTCGACTACAGCTATTCGTCTTGAGAGTGCACAAGGGCAGGTCTGTGTGCAGCTCCTCGTACACGAGATCACACCCGAGCAACCAACCTTGCTGGCCTTTCGCCTGTACAACGATGGTTCAGTAGCGGAACAAAATAGTCTGACCTTGCTCTGGTGGGATAGCGAAAGCCATCGGTACTGGGCGCATGTGGAAACTGTAGACTACTTTGTAGAAATGCAAAATGGCGTGTATCAACTGACAGGCTACGACACGAGCTCGGGCTCAGAGAACATAGTCCTTGGTCCCATCAGGCTCACTAGGTAAAGAAGAGATGCGGCGGTCCGAAAGATACTCAGCCGAGGCGACTTGAAGCGCCAATCCTGCGAAGATCGATAGTCACGATGGCAACAGCAGAAAAGGCAGTTCGCGGAGCCGCTTGGACCATTGGCTCTGCCTTGGCCGCTCGTCTGATAGGTGTTGGCGGCACGCTGATGATCACCCGCTACCTCGATCCCGATATTATCGGCGAAGTAACTTCGGCATCGATCGTAGTCGTAAGCGCGAACCTTCTCAGTAACTTTGGGCTGGGAAACTACGCTGTCGCAAAATACAAAGACGGCCCGGACGTTACCTTCACAAGCACCGTGCTCTACATGGGCTTGGGAATTCTCGCACTCGGCGCTGTTCTTCTCTTTGGTGGCCAGCTTGCCAACCTTGTGAACGCACCCAACATGGATAAATACATCCCTGGGCTTGTGCTATCGATCTTCATTCGCCGTATTGGTCACATGCCGGACAAAGTCTTGGCCAGGCAAATGCGCTTCGG
>JAESTW010000629.1 GCA_016763395.1 Kofleriaceae bacterium | reverse complement strand
GAGTGTGCCGTCCAATCTCCCGGCGTCCAGTGCTTCCCTGCCAAACTCGAAGCGCTCGCTCCTGCCACCACAAGGGCGATGCAGGCGATACGAAAACGGTTGCGCTCAGTTTTACTCTGGCCAATCACGCTCGCAGCAGCACGCAGCGCGAGCACAGCAACAAAGGCCAAACTCAACAGCCGTGCTAGGTCCACCTCGCCTCTAGCAAAGCTTTCCAAGCAGAGCCGCAGGTTTACGAAAAACACCCATTGTGATGAATGGCCGGTTGCTCCCACGTCTCCCAACTCCCCCAACATCAGCCATGAGAGAAACACTACTAGCGATATGATTCCAGCAACAACCTGGCTGCTCGTGAGAGATGAGATTGCGATTCCAATGGCAGCCAAGGCAGCGCCAATGGCTATAATCCCGAGGTACGCGGACGCGACTGGCCCCCAGTCGAGCGCCTGCTCTGGGGGTAGAAACATCGTAAAGAAGTAAATTAGCAAGAGTGTGGGCAACCACAACAGACAGTAAAAGCTAACAAGAGCGAGCCACTTTGCCACAAGAATCGACGAGGCTTGCGCTCGGGTGGTCAGCATCGACTCCCACATACCATCTCGCTTTTCTTCCGCGATCGTACGCATAGAGAGCATCGCCAAAAGTGAGAATACAACCAGCCAATGCAAGAGTGTGCCACCGAAGAATTGCCGCAGTACGGCACCAACCTCTGCCGGCTGACGAGGGTCGGACAACGCCCGCATTAGCGCCCAAAACGAAAACCCTTGAACAGCCCAGAACGCGCTTCCCAACACGTAGGCAATGGGAGAGTAGAAGTAACCGAGAACTTCTCGTAGATATACCGTAGCTACGATTCGCATGGCGGCTCGGTCTCCATCAGTGAAGTGAAGACCTCCTCACTAGTAGCTGTCTCATCGAGAGAAGCGATTTCTCGCAAGCTGGCAAGGTCGCCATCGGCAACCAATGTACCGCCATTGAGCACCAAGAAACGAGATACCACCGCTTCTAGCTCGGGCAGTACATGAGACGAAAAGAGCACACATCGCCTGTCGCTACTTTTTCGCAATAGCTCTCGAAACGCTCTTCGCTGAAGCGGGTCGAGCCCACTGGTCGGTTCATCCAAAATCAGTACCTTGGGGTCTGCGATAAGCGCATCGGCAAGAGCGACCCGCTGCCTGTAGCCTTTACTAAGTCTACTATTGAGCGTCCGGTAGTAGTCTTTTAGCTCCAGGTCTTCTACGACCCGAGCCACTTGCTCGGCGACGGACCGGCGCGCAACTCCTTTTAGCTTCGCCCGAAATCGCAAGTACTCGGACACTCGCATGTCATCATAGAGTGGTGCCCCTTCCGGCATGTATCCGATGAGCGCGCAAGCAGCCTGCCGCTCGCGAATGATGTCGTGTCCGGCAATTTTCACGGTTCCGCGATCCGCATTGAGAAACCCACTGAGTATTCTCAGTGTAGTGGTCTTGCCCGCACCGTTGGCCCCGATAAAGCCGACAACCTCACCCGATTTCAGAGAAAAATGTAGCCCCGAAAGCACCTCTCTACCGCCGAAGTGCTTGTCAACGCCTTCTACTAGAATCATAACGCGCTGGGATTGAGAGGCAGTCGCAACGTAAAGGTCGTGCCCTCGCCAAGTTTGGATTGGTAGGAAATACTCCCTTTGTGGTCCTCGGCAATTTTCTTACAAATCGCCAAGCCCAAACCCGATCCACCCTCGGTGGCAGATGCAAAGACATCAAAAATTCGGCCTTCCAATTCACTGGGAATTCCCGGCCCGTTGTCGACGAAGTCAAAACACAAAGTACCATCTTCCACCCGTGTCCGGATACTAAACACGCCTGCTCGCCCCTTCATCGCATCAACTGCGTTGCGCGCGAGGTTGTGCACAAGTCGCAACAACGACTGCTCATCAAAGTAGGCTACGCCATCATAGTGCGCATCGATCTCAAGTTTGATGTTCCTTCCGGTAAGAGAGTGAGTCAGTTGCTCGCGAATACTCTCCATGTAGTTGTGCAAAAAGACTTTGCGAATCAGAACCGTGCTCTCGCCTCGGGCAAATGCCAACACTTCTCGGGTCATGCCGCCCAAAAAATCAAACTGTTGAAGTATTTGCTCGACGTATCGCTCCCGCTGCTCTGCGTCCCCGCATTGCGCCATCAATTGAGCGTAGCCAGAGATAATCGTCATGGGTGTCTTTAGGTCGTGTAGCACGCCTGCCACCATCTGGCCGATACTGGCCAAGCGGTTGTCATTCGCAGTCTTCTCTTTAGACTGATGCAGCTGTAAGGCACGGGATGCCTGTCCGGCGATCAGCGTTAACATGCGTAAATCCTCCTCCTCGTAGTGGCCGCGGTCCACTTTGTCAACGAGTTCAATCGCCCCCAGAACTTCGTCACCATCGATCAAAGGCGCGCACACCAAGTTTCGGACAGTCTCGTTTTCGTCCTCAACGTAGCGCGGGTCGTCAGCCGGAGAGTTTACAATCACACTCTCGCGATTCGAGGTCGACCAGCCAATAACACCATGGTCAAGGTCTACCGTTGTATGCCGCAATCCACTTAGAGACGCCCCCGAAGTTGTGCGAAATCGAAGTTTGACCTCTTGCCCGGACTTCTCGATAAGTGCAATGCAGCCCGCCCCGGACTCGACCACGTGCATCGCACGATGCAGGAGTCTGTGAAGTAGCGAATCCAAATCGATAGCCTCTGACATCTCCCGCTCAATGTCGTAGAGTACATTAAGTTCATTCGTCCGAGCTTGCAGAGTATCCTGCGCTTGCAGTAGGGCGACGTTCTTGGCCACAACCGAGTGATAGAGCCTTGCGTTCTCAATCGAAATCGCCGCTTGCCCGGACAACGAAGTGAGAAGTTCTTCATCCTTCTTGGAAAACGATCCCTCGCTCTTGTTGAGCAGCTGCAAAACTCCCATCGGCTCACCAGTCGTCCCGCGCATCTGCACACAGAGAATCGACTTTGTCCGGTACCCTGAGCGCAAATCCACTGCGGGTTGAAATCGAGTATCGATATAGGCGTCAGTAATATTGACCACTTCGCCGGACACCGCAACCCAGCCCGCAATGCCCTCACCGATTTTTAGGTGAATTTCCTGCTCTGTTCCGCCATCCAAAACCTTCGACCAAAGTTCCTTGCCATCGTCAGAAATCAAGAACAAGGTTGCCCGATCCGCCGACATAAGCTCGCGAATATTTTCCATAATTCGCGCCAATAGCTGTTCCAAATTCAAGCTAGACGACTGAGCGCTGGCGATTTCCTCGAGCAGCCGAAGCTTTTTGGTCTCGGTAGCCAACAAGGTCCGCAGCTTGTCCGCTGACATCGTCGAAAGTTCTTGTGCAGTATCTGTTTCTTGCATACCGGAAAGAGTGATTTTAGCGCCTACACATTCGCTGTCAAACCTAAACGCCACACAGCTACTCTAGCCCCAGTCTCCTCAGTTCATCCTCATCGTAGCCTTCGAGGTGTCCAATTTCGTGACGTAGGGTCTTGCGAATCTGTCGATTGAGCTCAGCTCGGGTACTTGCTGCCCGCGCAATATTCTTTCGATAAAGGAGCACCACTCGGGCTGTTGGTTCTGAAGACTCGACTCCCAAGGGCAGTCCGCGAAACAATCCCAAGATCGTCGGAGAAAAAGGCGGACTCGACGCTTCCAAATCATCGCGTTTGGGCAACGCAATGGTCTGTAGTTTGGTTTTTTTCAAGAGCGAGCGAAGTGGCGCCGGTAAATCTGCGATGGCGCGCTGCACTTCCGCAGCAAACTCCTCTTCGTTGAGAGAAATGGGTGGAAAAAACTCCTTTGGGTTTAGCCGACGGGCTCGAAGAAAGTGCGCCTCCGCGTCCGATTCTCTACCCTTACGCTCGTAAATCAACCCGAGGTGGTGGTGCGCGCGCGCGCTCCCCGGGAACTCACTTAACACATTCAGTAGAGCACTCTCGCTCTCGTCAAAACGCAATAGCCGAAACAACACCAGCGCATATTCCAAGGTAGCGCCATTGAGTTCGGGTGAAAGCAGTATCGCCTCTGACACTCGCGGCAACGCCACGTCCGGCCGATTCAAATCACTAAGAGCTTCGGCTTCAAGCAAGAGCAAGCGCCCGCGCAAACTATTGTCCGAGCGACGTCTGGCTAGCGCTCCCTGGCCACCACGACGGGCGTACTCCAGCCCAAGCATCACGGTTTGTCGACGTTTTGGGGTCAGTATATTGATGTAGAAATCGGCGATATCGGCCAATGTCTCCGGATCATCGGGATCGAGCAGTAAGGCCATCGAAAAGGCTACTTGCGCTTCTGCATGTCGTCCCAGCGCGGACAGAGCTGCGGCGTGCAAATGCTGAGCTTCAACCGCCTGAGGAACTAGATCGGTAGCCAAGCGCGCACAAGCGCTAGCTTTTGCGAATTCGCCTTCCCGATAGTGTCGGCTCGCCAGTGCCAACACGCCATCGGCATCGGCCGGATTGGCATCGCAGGCTTTTGCGGCTGCATTGTGCGAGTTATCCTCACCGCTCCCCACGATGTTCGATATTCCGGACAGCCCACTTGCCATTCGACTTGCGCCGGGAATTCGCTTAGGCGGGGCACTGCCGGTAGAAGAAGCACGATCGTCAGACGTTGCCTCTACGCGGACAGCTGCACTTGGCTCTACTTCGCTTTGTCCGCAGCTGATGGACACGACAACGAACACGCCAATAGACAAAGAAACCGACACGCACGTTGTGAGGGCACAAGAACGCTTACCCATGCGTCACACGGCTTCTCGGCCCATCGCGCTCGTACTTCTAATGCGCATCCGCCCAACTTGTAGCGACACCCGTGTCCACCACCAATGGCACAATAAGCGTAAACGCCGACTCCATCGACTCTTTGACTTGCACGGACAGCTCCTCTGCCAGCTCCTCTTTGACCTCAATGACAAGCTCATCGTGTACTGTCAGCAATATTTTGGCTCCAGAGTCAGAGTTTCGCAAAAGCCCATCGACCGCAAGCATAGCAAGCTTCATGATGTCAGCCGCACTTCCTTGCATTGGAGTATTTTGTGCAATCCGCTCTGCCGCACTTCGTACCCTAAAATTGCTCGATTTCAGGCCCGGAATCGGTCGTCTCCGGCCACACACAGTATAGGCAGCCCCAGCCTCCCGGGCTGACTCGACCACCTCATCCATGTACTCTCGGACCTTAGAAAAACGCTCAAAGTAGCGATTGATATGTTGCCGAGCTTCCCCCTTGGGGATACCTAGAGCGCGGGACAGCCCAAACTCAGATTGTCCGTAAATAAGCCCATAGTTAACTGCTTTGGCAACCCGACGCTGCTCTGGAGTTACCTCGTCAACCTGTACATCAAACACAGCAGCAGCGGTCTGGCTGTGAACATCAACTCCATCGACAAAGGCTTGCACCAACGTTGGATCTTTTGACAGGTGGGCCATCACTCGCAGCTCGATCTGTGAGTAATCCGCACTGATGAGCTCGCAGCCCGGAGCTGCGACAAATGCCCGTCGGACATTTCGTCCGATTTCCGTTCGAATGGGAATGTTCTGAAGATTTGGTTCCTGCGATGACAAGCGTCCGGTCGCGGCAACGTCTTGCCGAAAACTTGTGTGAAGCCGCTTGGTCTTTGGGTTGATAAGCGGCGGCAACGCGTCAATATAGGTTCCTTTGAGCTTCACCAGTTCGCGATGCTCAAGAATCGGGGGAATAATTTCGTGGGTCGAAATCATCGCTTCGAGCACTTCGTGATCGGTGGAATGTCCGGTCTTGGTCTTCTTCATGACCGTCGACCTGAGCCCGAGAGTATCGAAGAGCAATATCGAGAGTTGCTTTTGGGATCCCATATTGAAAGGACCACCTGCCAACTCAAAAGTGCGTGTCTCTACCGCTGAGATCCTGGCACTCACCTCGTCTCGCAAGCGATCCAGAAGGTCTAAATCTAGCGTTATGCCCATGTCTTCAATGTCTGCCAACACCATGGCCAAGGGCAATTCAATGTCCCGATAGAGCGACTCCATGCCCGCGTTGGCGATGGATTCACAGACTCTCTTGCGAGCCGCCAGTAGCGCACATGCCATCGGTCCGACGTAGCCCGCGGCGTGTCCGACATCAACCATTTCCCAGGACACGGCCTTCTTGCCCTTCCCTATAAGAGTTTCTCTCTCGTCGAGTTTTATCCCCACAAGATGCTCAAGCGCCACACTACAGGCACTCACATTCGTGCCAGGATCAAGTATCGTTCCAGCCAGCAAAGTGTCAAGAACTACGGAGCTGAGTTCAATTGAGTCTCTGCGCAGCAACTTGCGCATATTCTTGGCATCGTGGCATACAATCTCGACCTTGGGGTCGGCCAAAATCTCCGCTATCGGAGCAAGGGTTTCGCCGGACATCCTGGGCGGAGCTCCGAGATAGCGATGGGCGATAGGAATGTAAATTGGTGTCCGTCCGGGGACCGCGATCCCCAATCCAACCAATCGCTCGCGATCGTGTCTCTGGCCATCGGACTC
>JAESTW010000628.1 GCA_016763395.1 Kofleriaceae bacterium | reverse complement strand
GCGGGACCGAGCCATTGCCCTATTGGCAACCATTGATGAACGAGATGCGAAACCCTTGGTCTCAATGGAATGCGGAGCCGGGGTTCCAGTCTCATTTGTTTGACGAGTTCATCGACCCCGGGTTCTCGCAAGCTCCTGTTTTTCAGAAGATGATCTCGGACGTTGCCCTGCGCCCGGCGTCCGAGTTTGAAAATATCATTCGTTCTGGGATTGCCAGGGTTGTTGGCAGCCGAGTTGAAAAACGGGACCAGGCGGCAGAAATTGGCACTGCAATGCGTTTGTTGCGTCCTGTGTTTTGTGATGAAACGGTGAATTTCGTATCAGAAATTCACGAGGGCGGAGAGTTAAGCAGTGCTGCTGTGGTCGACGACGCTCTACGCAACATACTCGCCTCGATGCGTCCTGGTGCTTGGGACTTTGTGAGTGAGTCGAGCTTTCGCTTGCCAGCACCAAGCGCGGAAGAAAAGAGAGTTGTTCTGATGGCGATTCGTGGCGAGTCGACTGTCGCTGCGGAGGCATCGCTGCTACCCCGTCGCGTTCTGAGTGTGGAGCAGGTACTACGAGTTCGTCTCTTAGACTACGGCCACCCTGTGGCCAGCGACTTTCGATGTTCACTATTTGAAACCGGTACGACCAGAGTCTTGGCAGGAGCCATCGACGCAGAGGTAGCCGCTTTACCATCGGACGCCAGCAATACTGAGTTGGTCGGACTCTTGTACACGGAGTTTATGCAAGTGGAGAATGATTCTGTTCGGCATTCACTGTTGATCGGAGCCCCGGAGAAAGACCGCTACTTAGCGTTTCCAGACGTGACTAGTGACGCAGTACAAGCGTTCTTGGCTACTGGAGACGCGATTGGCGTCATCGTATCTCTCGACGAGATTGGTGACGAGCTTCAGTCGCGAATCAGTGGGGCGAGCAGAGCGGAGTTACTGGTAGAACGCGATTCTCGAGCGTGCAAGGCGAGAGCTTGGTTTCCTGGGACGCCGGATATTCCGGGGCTCGACTGTCGCTAGCTTGCAGGGATTGTTGCGTAACAAACTACGTGGGCGTGGTGCGTAGGCGATTTTGGGCCCAAGAGGGAGTTACTTCACTAGGCGTTCTGACTCAAGTCTTGCCATTTACATCGTATAGATGTATATGATATACATCTTTGTAAATGCGACTCAATCTTCAATCTGACTACGCTCTGCGTCTGCTCATGCAGCTGGCGATGAATCCGGACGTGCTTTGCACGATTTCGGAAATCGCTTGTAGTTACGGTATTTCAAAAAACCACCTGATGAAAGTTGCCAATACCTTGAGCCGAGCAGGGATGGTGGCATCGAGTCGCGGGCGCAAAGGAGGATTGGCACTTCGCCGGGATGCGAGCACGATCCGAATTGGTGATGTTGTCCGAGCAACGGAGGGGGACTTCGCGCTTGTCGAGTGTTTTCGGGAACAGAAAAACTCGGATGCTCAGGGTTGCTTGATCGTCCCGGCCTGTAAACTTAAGGGCGTATTGGGCGAAGCGGCACAGGCTTTTATGGCAGTACTGGACAACTATACGCTTGAAGACTTGGTTAAGAGAAACCCCAGGCTAAGAGGTCTGTTGACCTTGGAAATAAGTAAATGAACACAATGACGAACGGACTCGCTGAGGTCAATCCAGAGGCGAAAGCTCTCGGGATCGACCAAGAATTTGTGTCCGATATGGTAGATACCTTCTATTCTCATATTCGCGAGCACGAAGTCTTGGGGCCAATATTCGGACAGCACATTGGCGACTGGGAAGTACACTTGCCCAAGATGAAAGCCTTTTGGGCATCGGTAGCGTTGGGAGTCTCCGGCTACAGTGGCCGACCAATGCCGGCTCACCTTAAGTTGCGCAACGAAGTCAATGCTGAGCATTTCTCGCAGTGGCTTACGCTCTTTCGCACGACCTTGGAAGAACTCAGTTCGAACGAAGAAGTCGTTGCGTATTTTATGCTGCGAGCGAAGCGAATCGCACAAGCGTTGCAAAACGCTATGTTTTCGGAGCGCCCCATATCACCAGGGATGTAAATGAAAACGGAATCTAGATTCACCGGTCTCGCCCCCGCAATCGCTATCCTCTGGGCAGGCGTGGCGATTGGGGCCACCTGTATAGCGACGCCGGTAAAGTTCTTAGCGCCGTCACTGTCACTTGGTACTGCACTCGAAATTGGGCGTGTGACTTTCTATTGGAGTGGGGTTGCCGAAACACTTCTCTGTGCCCTTTTCCTACTCTCTTTGTTGTCATTTGGAGGAGTAGGGTGGCGTTGGGTAGCCATACCAGTTGTGCTATTTCTTGTTCAGAGAGCGGGGCTTATGCCTACGCTGGACGCACGAACGGTGAAAATTATTTCCGGACAAGAGGTTGGAGAAAGCAATTTACACACAGTGTACATCTATTTGGAACTCGCCAAATGCCTCGCACTCCTCATTATTGGCTTTGCTGCAATCTGTATGCGTCGAGCAGGGACCTATATCCGGACAGAAACACATCCCAAGATTGACGGAGAAGAATTATGAAAACAGCAAATATCTATTCTGAGTTAGAATACCTAGAAGACAAACCAGCCATTAGCGTGATGTTTAAGACAAACTTCACCAAGGAGATTCGAATCGTCTTCAAAAAGGGCCAGGTGATGAAAGAGCACAAGACTTCCTATCCAATCGTTGTCGAGTTGTGCGATGGCACTCTAGACTTCGGAGTTAACGGAGAAGTTCTTCATCTCGTACGAGGAGACCTGATAGCCCTGGACGGATCGGTACCTCATGACCTGGTCGCCACGGAGGACTGTGTCGTACGACTAACGCTTACAGTGTCCGACACTGAGAAGCGGGTAGAGAAGGTTGTGGAGTGAACTGGCGACTCTAGTGTCCAGATCCAGAGTCGCCAGTGGGCGCAAGTCACCACCTACCACGACGCTAACTAGCTGATCATTGGCCAGTTCGCTTTGGCACTGTCTTTGCTTTATAGGAAAGTGTTGGCAGCGATGCTCTGCTTCGTATGCCAACCTGATAACTGAATACGCGTAGGCCCCTGCTAAGCAGACTCCTACGTTTAAAAAAATGCGGGTGGTCTGGTTTACCCCGGACCACCCGCGACCCCCCAATTTCCTTGCGAGCGAGCGGCCTCTCTTTCCCCAATTCAGCGGCCGCTCGCCGTTTCTTTTTCTTCTCCATATAATGTAGGGAGAAATAGACCCGGACGGACGTGTGTCCGTTGGTAGTTCCAGATGAATTGTCTAGGATTGCATTGGGTGAGACGCAGCTTGGTAGCAGCAGCATTGATGGCTTTGTCGCCAGCATGCGGTGATAACGCTACAAACGAGCCGGATTCATCCGCGCTGGAGATGGAAACTCGGGTCGTTTTTGACGATCTTCCGGGTAGCTCACCAATCGCAAAGACTGGCGTGGCAGGCAGCGAGGAAGAGTGTACAACCAGTTGTTCTCTGGCTAAGCATCACGTGCCAGAGCTAACGGAGCACGGGTTCGAGGTCGCTGTCCGGGCCTATGGGAAAGAAGTCGTTGACGCTCCTAGCGAATCGCTAGAGACCTTACTTTTCTACGGCTCTCGCACGATAGAGCTAATGGCCGAAATCGGTACCGAGGAGTTGTCCGAGGAACACCTGGCATTCCTGCGCAAGGAACTCAGCCGCGACAAAGCTTGGGTCTCTCTCCGAATGGTAGATGATGACGAAAAGGTTCGCGTCAGTTATGGGCCAACGCTCGTTCCCTTGGGAGCAAAACAGCACTTAGCCGCCGTAGGTGAAAATCTTAAGTCGATGGAGTTTAACGGAACTGTTATGCGCACCGGAGTGAACTATCTGTGGTCACGCTACTGAGTGGAAGGGCGCTATTTTGGCGCAGGACCGTGGTTCACGGTGACTGAGAGTGGAGAAGACTGGCGAACAATTGATCAAATTATGCTCAGCAACGGCGACAGCCAGACGTCTGTTCGAGTGGAGATAAAAATGAGTTTGGAGCTTGCGAAATGAGATTACAAAAACTAACTGCACTTGTCGGCCTAGTGACGATGACCTTGGGAACCGGCACGGTGGCGATAGCAGATCCGTGTGGAATGGTTCCACCGCCAGCGCTACAGATAGCGACAAGTGCGACTATCGAGAGAATCGGTGTCCAGAAGACCTACGTAGCTTTTGATAGAGGCATGGAGACGATGGTTCTTCGTCCGGGCTTCGAAGGCAACGTAGAAGAATTCGGAATGCTGATTCCCTTTCCCAGTCCGCCAGAGATTCGCAAAGTCGATGACAATATCTTTTCGCATCTAGCCGCCGCGGTCGATCCGCCAGAGGTGATAGCGCGGGTACAGCGTTTCCGGCTGGGGCGAGGTAGGTCCATGAGAAGGCCTATGTCTAAAAGCGCAAAGAAATCGAGGGCTCCAATGGCCGACATGGACCTAGAATTCGATGAAGTTCGCGTGATTAAAAAGGAGGCAGTGGGCATGTATGAAGTTGCTGTGCTTGCCGCTGGTAGCTCCAAATCGCTAAAACGCTGGATGGATGACAACCGCTTTCGCTACCCGGACGGAATGGACAAGGTCATCGATGACTACGTCGCAAGCAAGTGGTATTTCGTCGCTGTTAAAACCAAAGTTGGCGACAAAGGGCAGGTGAACCCACGACCGGGAATGCGCTCTGCAAACGCGGCGCGTCCGAGTGGAACTACCTTCCGCGGTTTTGTCCAAGCAATGGGATTCCGCTTTCGAAGCAAAGAGCTTGTTGTTCCGATGCGGCTCTCGGTCTTTAACGCAAAGGGGAATTCTCGCAATATCGTGTATGCCCTGACCAAGGGCCCAATGAAGATTGACAACATCAACGAGAAGTTTGTGGTCCGGCAGGTCAACGGTCTCAAGTTGTATCGGAACGTAACCGACCCCTTGCCCCTGCGGGTGATTGGCGGGACCAAGAACGACCTGAGCGCGTCTCAGCAACAATCCTTGCCAGCACGGAGAGATCCAACAGCGCACAACGGCTTGGCGAAGGAACTCTTCGGCGCGGACATGCTCGCAATGCGTCAAAATCGTCTGGCAAATCCGTTGGAAGAAAAGGCGAAGGCGTTGTTAAACATCGGCGAATCACTTGGGCTTCGAGGACGTCAGATCGACGATTTGAATCGGGCACAGCTGAAAAGTGAGCGCAAGAGACTTAGCAGTAAAGCGCTAAATCGACTCAAATCAATGACTCTGACGGTTATCGATGGCCGTTTTGAGCGCACTGTCCTGGCCAAAGCCAACCTGAAGTTTAAGCGCCACCGAATGGCATCTGCGAAAAACACGAAGATGCGTTACGACGCTATCCAGCAGGGACCGGGAATCATGATGGGTGGAACGGTGTATCGCTGGCAGGTGTCCGCCAACAGTAACACGAAGGCCAATGACAAGAGTGCGCAGCGCACGGTTGTGGCATACACTGCGGGAGGAAACGGCGGAACAGGTGGTAGCAGCGGAACACCCGCTTTGCCCTTGGCAATGCTAATCGGACTTATCGGACTAGGGTATTTTCTTAGCAAAGGAAAGAAGGTACATCCCGCGCTAGTTGCCTCTGCAGTTCTTCTCGCGGGCGGTGGAATGGCATTTGCTGAAGCTCCTCAATTTGCACAGGCACCTATACTTACGGCGTCCGACTCTCTTGCCAACCTGATGGTGCGAGCGACGGACGACAACCATCCGGTGGCACAAGGACATGCAATCATGGCATTGCGGGACCAAGGCACAGAGAAGGCGAGACAAGGGCTGTCACAAATCTCGGCCTCGGGCACCCACTCGAAACTGGCCCGGACATGGGCCGCTGCAGCTCAAATTCAAATGGCAAGCTCGAGCCCAAAGCTCTTCGCAATTGAAGGCTTGTCACGGAGCTTTCCGGCGACTAGGAGAACTTGGGTAGCCCAGTTTCGCAACGTAATGGCGAATAAGAGTGTTGGCGAATCGTTGGATGTGTACAACAGAGTCCCCGAACTTCGCGGCGAAGTACAGGGACTATTGGCCAAGCTTAGCTCGAGTAAATTAGTCGACCAAATGCTGCACGCCAACACTCAGCAAGCACGGCAACAAGCTGCTGGGGCTTTGGGCGGCAAAGGAGCTAGTGCCGGAGCGTTAGTTGCCAAGGCTTTGCGTTTCAACAAGAAAGCGTCAGCAACACCGTGGAGCGGAGGAGCACTCTATTTGCCTTCACTGCCCTGGACAAAGAATGCGGCAAAAGCAGTTGCGGGCAATTTAC
Source organism: Kofleriaceae bacterium (assembly GCA_016763395.1). Classification (GTDB taxonomy): domain Bacteria; phylum Myxococcota_A; class Polyangia; order Haliangiales; family Haliangiaceae; genus NORP324. Next base: position 5,435 of record JAESTW010000628.1, on the reverse strand, counting down.
TTCGGTGGATGATCTGGTCTGAAGGCCGAGGCGATAGCCAGGGAGCGCGCGTTGCAGCCAATAATTTAATGAGCAGAGTTCTCGCCAAGGCGGCCGGATATCCTCCTCGGACCGGACAGGCCGCCTATTCTAGCGAACTGTGGCTCGGCGTATGGGCGAAAACCTATGGAGCGAAGGAGATGGCCAAGGTACTGGCGGACACCAAGTAATATGTCACTACTTCCTTCCCATGCCCATGTGGTTGTTGCCTTGGTGTGACAACTCCCAACGGCGCAACATGTAGGATTGGGCACCAGAAGATATGAACGGGTCTGCTTGAGCGATACTGTGAGCTTCCTCTGCGTTTGCAACTCGCAAGACAAGCATTCCCCCAGCATTCTCTGGGAAGGGACCACAGAGTTCGAGAAGTCCTTTTTCTTCTAGCTGTTGCAAGTAAGCTACATGAGAACGTACGAGTTCTTCGTCAATTCGAGCAGGCTGAGTATGCGTTAGTAAAACTACGTATCGGATGTCCGCATCGCCAATCATGGGGATTTATGTACTCTTGTGTCGCTACCAAGTCAAACGAAGGGAATGGTAGTGGTAGTTACACGGTCGAGAACTGTCTGAATTGGGCCCGCGCTCGAAGGTGTGGCTCAATACGTACTTGCGCCTTCCTTGTTGTTACAGGTCTGGAGGTATCTCTGTACGTTATTCAACGAGACGAGCGGGGCGGCCAGAGCTGTGTCCGAGCGGTGCCTTAGCGCGACGACTCTCCCAAACAGCGGCAGCGACGGACGCAATAGTCCCGGTAATACCGCAGACCAACATCATGTAGGATCCGGACGCGAGCGAGAGGATGTTGATGCCGATTTCTTCATTGGCCAAGGCAAGCCCTTCGCGTACTCCGAAGAAGAGAAGGCAACTGCTAACGCCCACAATTGTCATGAGCACAGCCGTGAAGATAGCGCGCCTTTTGTGAACGGAACGTTGCGAGATACTCTGAAGAACGAGCCAGGCGAGAATGACGAGCGCAGCCAGGAATAGATTGCTAGATATCTTTATGGCCGAGCGTATCGTATCAATTTCAACTTCATCTCGTACTTCTTGCACGTCTTGTATCGTCGAGCGCAGATCGGCAATTTTCTCAGAGACCTGCGATGCACTTCGTCCGAAGCGAGACAGCAGAGCATCAGCAACACGGCGTGCAGGGCTTGCCTCTGCCCGGGCCGCTATGCTCTCAAGTAACTCTAGATCGCCCATCGCTTCGTAGAGAGGAAGCGCGGTCTTGCCACCCATGCCAATGCCACCGATTCCAACCTGGACAAAGGGCATGAAAATCCCAGTCGCGATGACGATGAGAGAAAGAAAGATGGAAAAGCGCAGGTACCGCACGGAAACCCACAATACGCTCTTTGCCACGATTTGTACTCATCGAATGCATGAGTTCTTGCGAGTTGATGTAAAGGATGGCATCACTATCAGGTGACAAGTTTGGAACACCTGGTCATCATGACCTTGCTGGTATCTGCCTGTTCCAGCGGCAGAGCAACAGAGCAGCCAAGGGAACAGAGTCTGGCGCTGCAGAGTCTAGTGACGACTGGCGAGGACACAACTGAGCTTGATTCTCTCGAGAAGGCTGTCGCATCGGTGCCATCGATCTCAATCGCTTCAGCGGCCGGGACAGCGCCAGCAAAGACGCGTACTCGCCCGGCCTATCCGCTTGACAATGTATCCCGAAAGGTTGCGATGAGCGGTAAGGTCTCTTGCCCACCTGTCGAGCTTGTGAACTATCAAGGTGAGAAAATTCCCTACCAAAAGAAAGCCAGGGTCTATGTTGGCTTTGCACAGCATTTGCGGCGCTTCGAGGAGATCGTTGCCGAGACCGCGATCGAGGTTTACGGCCGAGCCCCGAGTAAAATCATCACGTATGGGTCCTACTATTGTCGGCGCATTCGAAGCTGGCCCTACCTTATCAGTGAACACGGCTTGGGCAACGCGCTGGACGTCGCCGGGTTTGAGTTTAAGAAAATGTCTGGTCCTAATGCCGGGTCCTTGCCTCGCTCGCTTCGTCGTTCATTCAAAGTCTCTATGTCAAAACATTGGAATGCTCGGGCAAAAGACAAAGTGCACCAGCGCTTTCTTCGTACACTGGCACGGGCAGTAATCAACGAAGAGGGCCTGTTTCGAGTGATTTTGGGGCCGGCAGATCCCAAACACCACGACCATTTTCACTTTGACATGGCGCCCTTCCGCATTGTGAATGTCTTCTAACAACCTCGATGTGATAGGGTGGTTATTGTCTTACAGAAATTTTCTTATTTCGTCGCTTCAGCAATGTGATTTCTTCGTCGCTCGCTGAGCAGCTTTGCGAAAAGACCTGCCGCAGCTTTGGCAACTTGTGAAGCGGGCTAAGGTCGACGATCCGTGTACTTCGTATCGAGATACGCCAGAGTGAGCGAAGTTTGGCCGCTGGGGCGAGGCTAGTAATGTTGGTTGCGGATATATAGAGGCGTTTTAGCCGGCTCAATTTTGCAATCGGCTCAAGGCTGGAGATTTGAGTACTTCCAAGAGACAGAAACTCAATTGCTCGCAGAGAGCGCAACGCGTCTAGGTTGTCGATTTTTGTCCCGTGCATGCCCAGAAAACGCAGTTTGCGCAGTCCGGCAATCGGCGTGAGCGAGTCGACTTGTGTTTGGTCGGCGTAGAGGGCCTGGAGCTTGTTTAGATTGCGGAGTGGAGCTAGCGACGCCACCTGCGTCCGCTTGATAAAGAGTGCCTCGAGATTTACGAGTTTTTCTAGTGGCCCGATGTCGGAAATCGAAGTTTTCTCAAGCGAGAGCATGCGCAGTCGCCTCATGCCAGCGAGTGGACGCAAGTCGGACACGGGGGTGTTGTCCAATATCAAGGTGTGAATCGGGAGGTGAGATATCGGGGAGAGGTCAGCGACTGAAGTGCCATTTAGGTAGAGCATCTCTACCTTGTTGAGCTTTCGCAGTGGAGCTAGATCGACTAACTCTGGCGATTCACAGCGTAGGGCTTTGGCCGACTTCTCAATGCGTTGACCACAGAATTCGATGGAAGGTGTTGCGTGCACTGCGGACGAAGACAGGCTCAATAGTAGCCCTACAATTATTGGGCAGACCACACGAAAGCCAATTGCTGGCCGCTCCCTCAGCAACGGTGCACGTTCTAGGTGTTCCACGGGACAATACTAGCCGCAAAATCAGCAATAACCAGCGATATTTCACTACCATGGGGCAATGATACATGTTGTTGCCCTAGGCTTTGCGGTACTTTTTCTCTGGGCGTATATCGCTTTTCGTACCCGGTTCGTCAAAATACTAAAAGACGCTCCTCGTTGCATGATCAAGGATTTCCGAGAGAACGAAGTGGTAAAAATCGTCGGTACCTTGCACTACGTTGGGGAGCCGCTAGTTTCGCCTTTGACCGGACGCGCCTGCGCGTACTACGAAATTGGTATCTATAAAGGGGGAAACGCGGTCTCTCCCGGCAGTCTCCGAATGAATGAAAAAATTCTCGGGGTGGAGTTCGAAATTGATGATGGCACAGGCCGGGTGGTAGTGGATCCCTCGATCGCTGTAGTTTGTATTGTATTGGATTCTCATACTTCGTCCGGAATGTTGGACGATCCGACAGAGCGCCAAATCGCCTATTTAGAGGCGCAAAAGGTTAAGGGGCGAACGTGGATTGGTCCGAAAGAACTGACGTATCGCGAAGGAATATTGGAGGAAGGGGAGATCGTAGCGGTTATGGGGACAGGTAGCAGAGAGGTTGATCCCCACGCTAGCAATCAAGGGGCGCGGGGGTACCGAGATGCGCCAGCAACGCGGTGGCGAATGCAGGGGCATAAGAAGCAATGTTTGGTGATAAGCGACAAGCCTGAGACTGTTGGAAACCTGTCCGAGGATTTAGTGGGTGTTGCGGATAGTCCTCGATGACCATCTCTTTCGGTAGATTCACTCGCCAAAAAAACGTACCATAGAGCTATGTTTATAGCCTTGGTAGTGGCCGCTGGAGCCGTGGCGCTTGCGAGTCTGTTTTTTTCGCGGAACGCTCGCATCATTCGATCTCTTCGGACTACCCCTCAACGAAGGATAGAGAGTTTTTCTGAAGAGGAAGTCGCAAAAATAGTAGGTACATTGCAGTACATTGGAGATCCGCTTATCTCTCCATTGACCGGACGACATTGTGCGTACTACGAAATTCACGTAGACGAACACTACGGCGGAAACAATGCGCAATGGCACACCATGATCCGCGAATCGGTTGGCGTTGAATTCGAGGTTGACGACGGTACTGGCAAGGCTGTGGTTGATCCGATGAGCGCCATGATAGCGATCGTGGTGGATTCGCATACTCGCTCAGGAACGCTGGATTCTCCAACCGGTCGTGAAGTAGCCTATCTGGAGAGTCACCAGCGTAAAAGTAAGGGCTGGTTCTTGAACAAGAAGATACGGTATCGAGAGGGCATTTTGGAGTCTGGCGAGCTTGTGGCTATCATGGGAAGAGGAACACGGGAAACCGATATCGCCGCCGGAAGTCAGGGAGAACGTGGCTATCGAGATGCTCCAGCGATGCGTTTGCGTATGCAAAGTCCCGAAAAGACTCCTATGAAAATCAGCGACAATCCCAGTGCTAGATAGAAAATGTTTGCGGCATTTACTACCTGTGAACTACGTGCACCGACACGTGAACAAAGGTCGTCGGGGGTAGGCTCATCAGCTGAGGAGAACTACCCCAGGATCGACATACTTATTTCTTTGTATTTCCGGTAGTTTGAGGCTGGCGCAAATATTGCTTTGCCGTGTCATAGTGAACAAACTAGCTTCGATATTCGCTGTTCTTGCGCTCTCATCCTTCTCGGCATGTGACGCAGGCTCGCTCAACGCAAACGGCGATGGTGGTAGTGGCGGAAACGGTGACCTCGATCCAGCCAATCCTCCGCCCAACCCTTTCCCCGACGATTCCTTTCCAGAGGACGGAATCTGTGGAGAGATCAACGCAGTGGTGGACGGCCTCACACCAACGGTTCAGCTACTCATCGACCAGTCAGGCAGCATGGACAATCAATTTGGTGGAGGAGACCGGTGGAGGGCCGTGTATTCGACGCTGATGGAAGATGGTGGTGTCGTCAATCAACTTCAGTCGACGATTCGCTTTGGTCTTAGTCTCTTTACTTCCGACGATGGAAACGCGGGCGGACAGTGTCCGGTAATGACCAATGTAAATGCCTCATTGGACAACCGCGCCGCCATTGATGCGGTGTTTGGCAACGCCGGGCCGCAAGGAGATACCCCAACTGGTGAATCGATCGATGCCGTGGTTACGCTTTTACAGGCGGACGCAAACCCTGGACGAAAAAAAATATCCACCTGCAACACCTGATCCTGTATAAGTTCCACCAGAAGGAACGCCATTAATCAATTCCATTG
>JAESTW010000627.1 GCA_016763395.1 Kofleriaceae bacterium | reverse complement strand
TATCCCAGGCGAGCTGGCTCCCTTGACTGTGAACCTCAAATCCATCTCCGGTTTTCTCAATGGTGAAGCTATCAAATAGTGGGACAAGTGCCTCAAGGCATCGGACAAGCCCTCTTCGACTTCCGGTGGTAGAAAAACGAGCTTCCCAATCAGATTCCTCGTCCGAGTCCGATCTCCGAACTGCCACTACTATGTCCGACAATTCGTTGACTACATTCGAATCACAGCCTTCAACAGAGTCTGTCAATGCGTCTACTTGTGGCCCTAGCAGGTCCGTCCATAAGAACGATTGCATAGTCTTAGCGAGATCCAAGCGAAAAACCGTAGACGCATCTTGCGGCACAAAAGCCAACGATGCTGGCAGAGCGGCTGCTTGGGTATCGGCAGTATCCGGCTTCTGAGCGTCCATAGTTTTGGCGCTGGACTCTGAAGCTGGAGTATTTGCTGCTGGGCTCGCACAAGCGCCAAGGCTCAGACAAAGCAGGCTGGCGCAAACAAAGATGGGTGCAGAAAACTGGAACATTGCAGTCCCAATACCACATTTTCACATCGCACCGAGTTCAGTTTTCACTGTGTACTTCGGCTTTCCCCGTCCGTCTGGACACAAAGACCCAGTGCCCGTGATTGCTTAGGGTGGGCACCGAGAGAAAGAATATCCACTGTGCTCCGAGCCTGCCTCCGTTGGGCGGCATCGGGAGTAGCTGCTGTTGGTGAGAGATCGTACCGACGATTCCAAAGAGTGAATCTGGGTTGTTCATCAAGCACCGGACAGAGCAATCAGGCTCCTTCTCTGTGTCACGCGCGAGCGATGCCAAGGACTCTGGTCCGGTATCCTCAAGCAAGGCAACGATGGCTCTATGAAGTGCTTCAGTGGCGCAGATTCGTCCCGACAGTATGCGTTCTTGCGCGAGCCCTTCGCCCGGAGGGAAATAGCTAGAGACCTGCGCTAGGCCCTGCTCTCGGAATATTCCACGGGCAGCGGCGCTGAGTACAAGCGTGCACCGATCCACGGAGACTTCCGTTGAATGCGTTCTCCCAGAGGAGCCTGCAGGCAGAGAGCAAGCACCAGTGTAGGCACCTAGAGTTAGCATGAAGAGCAAGACAGAGGGTAGTGAGGCGGTCATCAACACTCGACCAAGCAAAGTTCGTGCCTCGCCTATCACACCGATATTACGTCAGGCATGTCCGAGATTCGTCCGTCTGTCGGACAGCAGGTCGGACGAAACATCGGACAACGCCGTGTACTCAGTTCAGGATAGTGACTTGGGAATTTGCAACACGAAACGCGCTCCGCCATCTGGGCTACTGGACTTGCTGAGCCACAGGTTTCCGCGATGGTCGAGCGCTACTTTCTTTGCGATCGCCAACCCCAATCCCGTGCCCGTCTCCTTGCTGGTTACATAGGGATCAAAAATCTGCTCACGTTTGTTTTCCGGGACTCCGTCGCCCTCATCATCTATAACGAATTCCACAAGGCCATCCTTTTCAGTCCAGCTCAGACCAACCTTTCCCGTACGCCCGGCCTCCTGACCGGCCTGGATTCCGTTTTCCAATAGGTTCACCAAAGTTCGCTTGAGTAATAGCCTGTCCGCAGATACCGAGAGACCAACCTCATCGCCAGCAAATCGCACCAAACCAGACAAACTCGGATCATTTCGCAAGTCTCCAACAATCGTCTCTATCGGTAGGTCCGCCTTGAGCACTTTGGGCAAGCGTCCCAGATCTCGAAACGCGTCGACCAAGCGGCGCAATCCGTCCACTTCCTCGCGCACGATCTCATCGCAGGTATTGAGCAGCTTGCGATAGCGCTCGTCATCACCCTCGTACTTTGACACAACCTGCTGAACAACGAGCTGAATCGGCGTAAGCGGGTTTTTGATCTCGTGCGCCAGCTTGCGGGCGACATCCTGCCACGCTCCGATTCGCTGCAAGTAAAGAGTCTTCTTCCTCTCCTCGGACAAATCATCAACCATCGTATTGAACGCAGACGCCAGTTCGCTGAATTCGTCCCGCCCTTCCAGTTTGACACGAGCTTGCATGTCGCCTTTTGCAACCTGCCGCGCGCCTGTTACGAGTAGGCCAATTCGCCGGGTTAGTCCGCGAGCAAAGAGCAGGGCAATCGCGGTGACGACGATTGCCACTCCGCCAACTAGCAGGAGGAACACTGTCCGGTACGAATCGGGCAAGCTGGACTTCACTGTGTCCACTCGTTTGGACATCACTAGCGCCTCGCCCAATGCCTGCAAATTCTCAACTGGATTCATGTCCGCCGCGTACACTGCCACTAGAGTTCGGCTGGGCATAGTTGCCAAGACCTCACGTACCTCAAAGTTGCGAACCTTAGAGTTGCCAGGCATGTCTGACTCAGCAAGGGCTGCAAACGCGATTCGACCGGACACGGAATCGACGACCTCCAGGCTGAGAAGCATCGGGTGTTCAGACAGAAGTAGCCCCAGCGTTCCGGATTCGATACGAATTTTTTGCAAGGACTCCATCATGGCCAGGCGCTTCGCATTCTCCCGAAATTGGTCGCGCTTTGCGGCGATGAGCTGTCTGTATGCATCTTGCGCTGTCAGTAAATGCGGCCGTAGTTTATCAACGTGGTTACTCGCAAAGTTCTGAGCAACTTCACCAATATTCCCAACTAGCATTGCACTCACCGCAAGCGGTAGCAGCGACACCAGTAGCAGCACTACAACCAGTTTCAGTTGCAGTCCGACGCCTCGCTTTGTGTTTGGGGAAGAGTTAGGAGAAGAGGCAGTCATCGCGCTGACCGATAGAATCGTTGTGAACGCAATCGCACAGTTCTATCTGCTCCCTGGAGTTTTGGGTTGACGAAAACTGACACAAAGGATCCAAAGAAGTTGGAGCTTGAGTCGAGCCTCGACTGGTTGGATGATTTTGTTAGCCACTGTCTCATCTCTGCAAGCATTCTACGATCGATCGGATTGAGCTGCGCTACCATAGCGAGAAAATAGTAGGGGCCTATATCAATAGTATCGAGGCTTGCGACCGGGACGGCTCGCAGCTGCGTCAGTGTCCGAAGCACTTCAACCCGACTGTCGAATCGACGTGTCCGAGTTCGGCCCATACCCTCAATTCGAACGATGTATTTCTCCTCCCACAAGTCATAGACAGCTCGCCAGCGCACTATTTTGACGCTCACCGGTGCTTCACGGGTATTCAAATAGGTGTAAATACGAAGTACGACGGTTGTGGGAAATCCGCTAGATAGATCTTGGTACGCTTCACTGTCAAAAAGCTGAGTAAAGTCGGTGCTAACCACGATTGAAGCACCCTTTTCCGCAAACTTCATTCGGTTAAACGTCGTCGATTGAGCATTGGCGATAGAGCTGGAGGCAAGAATAGCCAGCACCACGATGAACATACGCGCAAAAACACGGGTGCTCATATCCTGTGCCCGTCGATTCACAGTGGCAATCGCCCCAATCCATTGGCAATACTGAGTTCGAAAATTCCGATTTCAGTATCCAGCCGAATTCCGGCATCTAAGAGTAAATCCAAGGGGAGAGAGTCGCGCGACTTGATGTCACCCGTATTCACCAAAGTCCACAAGCCAGCTCCAATAAACACTTCGCCACCATAGATGAAACTCTTACGTCGAAATAACCGCTTAGAGAACTGCACTTCGGCCAAGCCACCAATTTCTCCGTATCGTATTTCGTCGGTCGAGGTATCCAGAATATCCAGGGAGGGAGTGGTAGACGTAACCAAGCCCAGTGCCCGAGCGGACACCATACGATTG
>JAESTW010000626.1 GCA_016763395.1 Kofleriaceae bacterium | reverse complement strand
CTCTCACCATCAACGCTTCGATCTTGCTGGAACAAAAGAGTGTCGAGATACAGCTCACGGCATCGAATCTAAACGGACAGGCACTCTGGCTCGGAGCTGCTGCCAGTAATATTGACATCGAATTTGAAGGCAAAACCGATGGCCTGAGTGTGGACACAATGGAAGCAAGTGCCACCGCATCCATCTCTGGGAAAGCGGACAAAGCCGAGTTTGGAGTCATTCATCTCAAAGCCTCCCTCAAGGAGGGTGTTGCATCTGCAACCATCAAGACGCCCGAGGACCACGGGTGGATGGAAGCCAAGGCGAAATTTCGTATCGCCGCCCGAACTATTATTGAATCAGAGCTACACTTAGACCTATCGGAAATACAATCGTTGGCAAGAGGCTATAGCGATGCGCGAGGCGATCTAAAACTCGATGCCACAGCGAGCGGTCCGCTATCTGATCTTACTATTGAAGGCCAGATCGCGAGCAAGCGCTTCGCAGTGGAAGGCAACCATATACGCGGGCTTACCGCCTCTTGGAAGGCTTCGCTTAGCGAAGGCAACTACTCCGGCCGTGCGGAGCTAGTCGCCTCTTCGCTCCGCTCGGGTGGCACGGGCTTTGGATCGGCCAAGCTCACGGTTAAGACGATAGAGCCAAATGTCTTCCGCGTACACCTGATTAGCCGCGGTGCCAAACGCTCACACTATGTGAACCTGAAGAGCAAAGTCTCTTTGGCTGCGTTTGGCACCATCGTCGACATCGACCAGGTAAAACTCGCAGCGCAAGGGCTCAGCTGGAATGGTAGTGGCGGTAGTATCGAGATCGGCACCGACAATGAACTACGCTTTCGCAACATCGCACTGCATTCAAAAGCCGGACATATCAATCTCGATGGCACGGTGAAAGTGGAGCGCGGCTTGTTCAAGGGAAACATCGAACTGGTCGCGCAAGACGTGAATTTGGGTGGAATCAGCAAAGCGCTGGCTCTGGACCCTCCGCTCACGGGGACAGTATCCTTGCGTGCCAACCTAAGAAAAGCGGTGGGCAAGCGCGCGCTCGGGACGGTACACATCGAGTTTGATGAGGTCGGAAGTGGCAAGCAGGTTCCAAAGAGCAGCGGCGTTTTAGATCTTCGCCTCGACCACCGAGACTTGAGCGCCAATGCAACGATAAAAACTCGTGGTGTGGGAACGATTGCACTTGAGGCGGCGGCACTCGGCCCGCGCAATTCATTGGCCCTTCCCGCCTGGAAACGCCTCGGTGAAAAGGCTCTGGTCTCGGTCACGATAAAGAGCAGCGCACTCGACATGGCAGGACTCTCCCATCTCTCCAAAGACTGGCCAAGCGCGGGGAAGATCACGCTCGATGGGGAACTTGGTGCTGCCGGCAGTCTGGCTTCCCTCCGGATAGTGATCAAAGACCTCGTGCACCCGAGAGTCGTTGAGCCTGTCAATTCTAACATGCGAGTAACTCTTAAGGGCACCCGGATTGAGCTCACAGGGGAGGCGGGAATCGACAAACGTTTTACATCAACGGTCGCCGCTGTTGTTGCGCTGCCCGGGCCACTTCTTCAACCCTCGACGATGACCCGACTTACACTGGACAATCTCCTCGAAGCGCGTATTGATGTCAAAGACGTGGACCTCTTTTGGTGGGACAAGATCTTTGAACTTGGCTTTGAGCCCGTAGCCTCACAGGCAGACATCGACGTGGTGGTTGCACAAGGCGCTCGCCGGGCAACAGCCACCGTGCTTGCAACGCAGAGCGCTTTAGATGCAAGGGGCAAGCCGGAAGTTCGAAGCTCAGAATTTATCGCAACGCTAGAACCAAACTCGATTGATCTCAGGGTGCGTGGTGCGCTTGGCGAACGTGAGGCCGTACGAGGACGGATTCACCTCGACCAAGGTTGGACACTGCTTGCCTCTGGTGACCCTAGCGCCCTAGAGAAGACGAAGATCGAGGCCGATATAAAGGTACTGGGTCTGCCACTTGACCTTTTGCAGACGCTACTCGCGCCACAAGACACGCGCACAAGCGATCTACCCGCGGGATCCTTGTTGGCCTCTGCAATAGTGAGCGGAACCCTAGCGAAGCCGACTGCGACGATCGACGCACACACAGAAGGTGGCATCGTGGCTGGAATCGAATTCGCCGACTTGCGGGTCAAGGCTCGCTATTCAGAAAATCACGTAGAGGCTAGTTTGGTGGGTGCGCAGAAAGCTGGCGGAACCTTGCACTTGGATAGCAACCTGTTCCTCGGCCCCTCGCCTCATGCGAAGACCACCCTCGATGCAAAGAATTGGGACTTAGGCTTTCTTAAAGACATAGTGCCAAACCGGAGCATTGGTGGACTGTTTAGCGCCAAAATTGACGTTGAAGGGCCTCTGGAAAATCCGGTAATTACGGGGACCGCAAAGATTCGAAAAGGTTCGATCCACCCCGGCGCGCCTTTCAATACCATGCGAAACCTTGATGTCAATCTGGCACTCACTCCGAGTAAACTCACCGTACAGGGCACGGGCCATTCCGGTCGCGGAAACCTTTCAATACGTGGCTCCGTGGCAATGGCGGACTTGCTTCCGAAATCCATGACGTTTGACCTCTCGCTCTCTGAGGTGCCCGTGGAAGCTGGACCCTTCTCCGTTTTCGTCGACACAAAATCCACATTGCGTGGGAAGCGTCGTGGATCGGACTGGCGTTTCGACATTGATATCGGCGAGACCATCATCAACGTGCCAGGAGGTCTCAGTCGCGAATTACACCCAGATAGCCTTCCCGACGACATCATCTTTGTGGATTCCATTCAAGCCGCCCCCCCCGATCTGGTTGCAGCTATTGCCACCTCTCCTGCAACCGTCATTGACGTCTACCTTCGTGCTCCTGAGACTATCGAAGTACGTGGTGACCCTGTTGGTACCCTTGTAGATGTCGACCTGCATGCCCGAATAGACGGTGACCTTCTGCTAGAAGGAACAGTCGCGACTCGTGGCGGATGGATCGAACTCTTTGGACTGCGCTACGAATTGCGTCGAGGCGATATCGCTTTTGGCGGCACTACCGACCCAAGTCTCGATATCGAACTCACCCACGACTTCTCCGCAAGTACGCTTAGTGTTGGCGTGTCCGGCACAGCGTCCGCTCCAATATTAGAACTCCGCTCGGACCCGGCTCGGTACGATGATGCGGAGCTACTCTCGTTCGTTCTTGGTGCGACCCCGGACGATGATGGCTCTAACGAGCAGAGCGCCGCAGGGCGAGCCACCGGAGTTGCATCGAGCTACCTCACGGGAAAGCTACAGTCGGTTGTCCGAGACGTTATTCCGATCGATGTCTTGAAAATTGATCTCTCTGATGATGAAGCGGTCGCCGACAAACTTACGTTAGGGAAATGGCTAACCGATAAGATCTATCTGGCCTACCGGCGGCGATTCGAAGCTCAGGACCTAGAGAACGCCAACGAAGCAGTTATGGAGTATCGCTTTCGAAAGCGATGGCTCTTGGAACTCTCATACGGCGATGAGGGCACCGGCGGCGCGGATGTATTGTGGATTCGGCGTTTCTAAAGATTGCAGCCTTGGACGATACGTTCCGCGCAATTGGGGTACCACGCCCAATCGTGACAAGGCCTCCACCGAGGCCTTAATGGGAAGCCGGACAGTATCAACACCTTCGCTTCGGAGTGGACTTTCACCGGACAGAACGCTCGAACATGTATTCGCAATTGAGGAAGATCGATTCGGCAATATTTGGTTTGGCGACAGAGACACAGGTGCTTGGAAGTATGACGGCAAGACGATGAAAAATTATTCCGTTGACGATGGGCTCCCAACCCGATCGGTGTGGGACATCTAACTGGACAACTCAGCAGAGCTGTTGTTCGCCCTCGACAACGGAGCCATTTACCAATTCGACGGGAAACGATTTAATAGCTTCCCTTTCGCGGAGCCCTTTCGCTAGATCTTCGGGACGTAGGGCTTCTAAGCATCGACTTCGCGTGCAAAATCAATCAATAACGGATTGCACTTCTCGTCGCCCATGAACGGTGAGCAGGTCATCATAGTCGCTTAGGACCTCAAGCTTCAGATCACCATAGATACAAACCTCTGTTTCAAAGATGTTAAATTCGGAAGCACGCAGGCTGCCTGCCACAACTAGGCACATGAGCCGGTCGCTGATGTTTGCCTCGCGTTTCAGAGTCAGATCGCCATCAATGATGATTGTGCCAATGTCATATCCACAACCAAAGCGTTCGACCAAGGAAAAATAGTGAGTGTCACACATCCAACAACAATCGGGAACATTGCTTGGGGCTTGCGGGGGTACTACCAAGACATGACAACCCAATTCTCCATGGGACACCAGCTTTGCCTTGGTTTCAAAGCGAGCGTTGGCTTCGCTTTCCGTGATCAGTTCTGGCCATGTACATAGGGTTTTGATTGCCGCAGCCTCATTGAGACCCGACTCTAAGAGCTCATTCCAGTGAACTAGATCATCGTCACTCAATTGCTCAATGCGACGCTTGAGAAGCGTTCGTTGGGCCAATTGCTCATCAGCCTCGGCTTTCTCTATTCTGGCTTGAAGTGAGGTAAGCGATACTCCGAGGGCCTTTGCGGCATCTTCGGGTGCAGTCCCTGAACGCACCAAATTATGTGCTTGTTTTAGTTTCTTGCTATTGCCCATGCGGTCTCTTCCTTGGTGCCCTCCTTCTTACATGAAGTCCGAGAACCACGCGAGCAGCAAAAGTAAGAGGATAGCTCACGGTGAGCCTTGCCTAGGATTCAGCCAGCGAATACCATTCTTTTAGCCAACCTAGAAATGCGATGTCAGAAAGGTGGCAGAAGCTGATGAAGGCGAGGATAGACCATCTGGCTGAAGTCGCTGAGTGCTTGGGACTCGCGCGAGACAGAGGATCGTGAAGCAGGAGTGTGCTGCCAAGCTCCTCTTTTGAATCGACAGTATCGTCGTAAGGATTTCACTTAGCCTCCCAGCGTCCGATGCGCTGCTGAGACAAAGAACGCAATACCAGAGAATCCCAATGTTAAAGACGCAGTGTTCGAAGTGGTTAGGCTAGGAGGGCACGGTTGCAGAACACCTCCCCAAGTTTGTCGAACGTCTCGACCGCATGTTCAGGCAGATCCGTGGCCTCAACTGAGTGATTGTAAAATCAGACAGAACTGGTTGCAAAGCCCTTCTACCCAGGTCATGAATAGCCCTATGACAAATCGACTGTCCCAGGAAACCTCCCGAGCCGTAGCGACGATTGGCGATCTAGCGAAGTTGGCAAACTACTCGCTGGTGGACACTCTCAACTGCGATCCTGATGCGAAAGCAAACGGTGCCGACCACGAGCCGCGACAAGTCTTCACGG
>JAESTW010000625.1 GCA_016763395.1 Kofleriaceae bacterium | reverse complement strand
TGAACTCTTGTCGCCACTTCCATCAGTCCCATCGATTCTTTCCATCGCATTGACAGCGGCTTCTGCGTCTTGCATAGAACCTGTCTGTGCGACTTTCTCGTAGATGGACAGGGCCTCATCAGTCATGCCAGCCTGCTCGGCACTCATCGCCGCATGACGCAAAAGGCGCCCGCTTTCAAAGGAGTCAGGGCTGATGGCAGCCGCTTTTTTGTACATTGGAAATGCATCCGCGTGTCTACCGGCGAGTTCGTAGAGTCGGGCCAAGGGCCTAGGTGCAGCGCGGATGTCCGGATCGAGTTGCAAGGCTTGCTCGTAGTTGACTAGCGCTTGCGAAACGTCGAGAAGCTTTTCGTCGAAAATCAGCGCCAACTCGAGATAGAGTGCGCCTTTTTCGTTGTCCTCTACTTGAGCGGCAATCTCGCGATAGGTGAGTTCTGCCGCCAATGCCCACTCGCCCCGTGCCATACAAATTGTGCGCAAGCCGTGTGAGTAGCGCAGATCGTCCGGGCTGTTGGCTGCCGCTTCCTTTAGGTATTCATAGACCAACACCTCGTCGTGGAACTCAGTGCGCGCCAGGTCAGCTCGTTGGTAGAAAAGTGCGGCTTTTTCTATCGGGTTGTCACTCAGCGTCGTCAGTTGTTCGAGAACCCGGGCTAGCTTTGTACTTTCGCGTTGCTCGGTATAGATCCGGCGAAGAGCTTCAAAGGCCCGGGGATCTCGGGGAGCCGTCGCCGCGGCACTTTCAAAAATGGCTCGCGCATCATCGATGTTTCCAAGAGCCTCTTGCGCCGCCGCCTTTTCCAGCTCTTCTGCTACTTCGCTCGCACTCATATTGTAGCTTGAGATGAGGGGGGGAGCAGTTTCGATGTCGCCACCTAGGCGTTTTGCTTCGTCAAAACACTCCTGGGAACGCACACTCTCTCGGAACACTTCTTGATAGACTCTGCCCAGATTGAGCAGTGTCTCAATACGGTCTCGACCTGAGAGTTCGCCTAGGTGAAGTTCGTATGACCGGACAAGGAGCGCGTAGTCGCTGCTCTCTTGAAGTCCAGGTACCAAAAGCGCGAGAATCTCGGGGTTCTCGGGTGATATGGACAATGCTCCAAAGAGAGCATCCGCTGCGGCACGGGTGTCGTGCAATTCATTGCGCCTTAGTTGAGCAACCTCACACAATAAGGTGATTTTTGTCTCGGAATCTTCGCTGTGGGTCGAGGCTAGAAGCAGGCTCTGTACTAGAGCCGAGACTTCCCGTGTTGCAGAATCTCGCTCAGGTAGGTGGGGGTGCTGAACTAGCGAACGCAAGGTGTCTAGAAGAGCATGACTGCGGACATCGGTGAAGTCTTCGCTATCCTGGTAACCGACTCCCAGAGCCCTCGAGAGGAGAGATACCGCAATCAAAGGATCATTGTCGGCGGCATCCTCCGCGGCTTGGGCCAGGTTGATGAGTTGCTTCTCTGTGGCGACCTCGGCCCCGGTATCTCCTAGCAGTCGCAGTGAATCCCGGACATGAGTCGCCGCCTCTACGTCCGCCAAAATGTCTTGGTAAATGCGTAGTGCTTCTCGCAGGCGGGTTAAGACGATGTCGTCCGAGATACCCTCAAGGTTGTTCTGGAGATTGTCCGCGAGTTCCCTTTTGTGGTGTTGTTCTCGGTTCAGGGTCAGGAGCAGTGCTCGGCCTTCATCCGAGAGGGAATTGGAGGCGCGTAGTGACTCTAGGATTCGTACAGCCGAGTGTCCTCGCGAAAGACGGTGGTATAAATTCGCCGCGCAGAGCGCTTCATGGTCGGCTAGGGTATCAATCCCCAGTGCTTCATAGGCATCCGTTGCAGCACGCAGAGCCCCTGATACCGCAGCTTCTGTGGCGAGTTGCCGCAGCGTTGTTGCACGTCGGACGCCATTGCCGAAAGCATCGGCTGCCATGCGCATGTACTGGCGAGCTTGAACTTGGTCTGAGAACTTGTCGTAGTTTAATTGCGCCAGTTGTAGGTACAGATCGCCGCGATGCTCTCGGATGAAAGTCGGAGCGGAATCAGCCGAATCGGGAAGCTCGGACAGTGCAAGCAACTGCTCTGCCACGCTTCGGTACTCGCCAGCAGTGGTCGCCGCATCTGCGTATTCTTCGTATAGAACAGTGGAGTGCGGAGCTAGAGCGATGGCTTTGTCAAAATTATCAAAGGCTTCCGAAAAACGACTCTGGACTAGAGCTTCGTTGGCCAGGGCGCGGTACAGCTGCGCTTCGCTCGACGGAACAGGCTGAGTGGGGAGGGTGGGTTCGCTCGGCTCCAGCTCGATGCCGGCATTGGCAAGAGGTTGGTTTTTCCAGTTCGCTAGGGCTTCGTCAGTCGGGTGTCGCTGTTGCGCGACCCGAAGAGCAATCAGGGCGGTGGTGTAGTCACCGAGTCTCTGCGTCAGAATCTCAATTCGCTGCAGGGCGATGGTCGCCGCTTCTTTTTCGTCAACGAGAGATAGCCGTTGTCCGAGTACGTCTGCTACCTCTCGCCAACTGTCCTGTTGCTCGTAGCATGCTTGCAGTCCTCGCCATATCTTGTCGTCTTCCTCTTCACCCAACGCGCTGGTAAAGAGAGCGATGCTCTGGCTTGGATCCGCCGGTGCTTCAGTTTGAACAGTGGTTGCTAGCCAGTAGAGGGCCTGCTTTCGATTCGATTGGTATTCGTCCAATTTGCTAGATTCGTCGGAATCGGAGGGCAGTTTGCCAGCGAGCTTCAGTAGGAGTTGGTAGCGCTCGGCGCTGCGTCCGGCGGCGGCGGCCCGAGCTTCCATGAAGGTCAGAGCAGGTCGGTAGTCCGGGCAAATGTCGAGAATTCGCTGATAGGTTTGTTGCGCGACATCGGGGCGCCCAAGTTTGTGTTCTTGCAACTGAGCCAGGCGACTAAGCAGGCTGCGCTGGCGTTTGGGGTGCTTGCGTAAGGGAGCTATCTTTCTGCCGAGAATGACAGCTAGGCGCTCGTGATCTTCTTGGGCGTTTGCAATTTGCTCAAGTGTGTCTAGGGCTGGCAAGTGTGAAGAGACGCATTGAAGCGCCTCGTCCAGACAGCGCTTGGCCTCGTCAATGCAATCGGGACGTCGGTAGTGGAGGACTCCTGCGCGGTACCAGGCCTCCGCTCTAGACTCATTGTCGATGTCCGGGTGAGTGTTGGTTGCAAAGCTCTCTTCGGTCTCTGCAGCCCGTGCAAACTGTCCGAGCTCTTCGTAAACTCGCCCTAAAACTCTGGAGACTTGGGCCGAGAGCTGTTGCCCGCTGTCATTGGGCCCAGGTTTTGAGGCGGGAGGGGCCGAGACGAGCGGTTCCAAGAGCGCTGCAGCCTTCTCGTATTGTCCGAGCTTTTCGAGTGCTTGGCCCCATTGAAGAGACTGTTCCGATGAGAGCTCTCCCTGGTCCTGCATTGATTGCAAACCTGTAAAGGACTCGTCGACCACGCTCCACGAGCGAC
>JAESTW010000624.1 GCA_016763395.1 Kofleriaceae bacterium | reverse complement strand
TTCAATAGTCAGAAACTAATACAGATTCTCTTGGCGGGAAGTTGTTGGCACAACAAAGCTATTCTCGAAGGCCTGACATCGGGAGAATTGGTGGCCAAAGAACAATTTCAGACACCTACTGAAAACATGGTGGAAATCTACACCACCCGCTTAGAAATCGCGAAGGGGCAATCAAACCCAGAGATACGAGCAGATGGAATTCAGTTTTGCCAGGCGGTACTAGAGTTGGCCAATTTTGAAGGTTCAACGTTCTCTGTCTGTTTAGGGCACCCCGACAAAGCTGCCTACCTTTACATTGCGATCTTTTCTGCGAACCCGGACGATGTCATCGTATGTAAAAAAATCTGGAAAAATCACAGTCCGTTGCGGACCCAAACTTAGCCTGAACAAGTTTTCTCCCTCATATAAAGAGGAGGATTCAAAGGCCTCTGGGCACTACCTAGAGTTGGCGGAGGCTTCTCTCGCTTCGTGCAATTCCGAACTCGTGGTAGCATCGCGAGTATGCAAGCATCTACTTGGGGACTTCTTGGCGTGTTGATTGTAAGTGTTGGTTGCTCTGCAGATTCGGAGAGCGGTAGCGCCGATGGTGGCAATGGCGTTGATGACTCGGGCGCAGGAGTGACCGACGCTAGGGTTGGCACATCTGATGGTGGTTTTGGCTCGCCGGACAGTGGCATAGCGTCTCCGGACGCAAACATCTCGGTGGCCGGATGCAGCAGCGAGGCCGTGCAGTTGATTGCATTGGTAAACGACTATCGGGGAGAGAACGGGTTATCGCCGATTCCAGCGTCGCCTTCGCTGTGTATGGTCGGTGCGTCTCACGTCGGCGATTTGCAAACCAACTCCCCGGACGCGCCCGCGAATTGCAATTTGCACAGCTGGTCTGATCAGGGCACATGGTCGGCTTGTTGTTATACGGCCGATCACGCGCAAGCTCAGTGCATGTGGGACAAGCCGCGTCAGCTCACGGCCTATCCCGGGAATGGCTTCGAGAATGCTGCACGTAGTGGGGGAACGATTTCACCGACTCAGGCACTCAACCTTTGGAAGGGCAGCCCCGGACACAATGCCGTGATTCTCAACCAGGGAAATTGGGCTAGCCAGAATTGGCAGGCGCTCGGGGCCGGTATGGAGAACGGCTACGCAGTCTTGTGGTTTGGTACGTCGGTAGACCCGGCCAACGACTGAGCCAGGTCCTGCAACTGGATAGGTTATTTATGGGCAGACCCCAAACTTCGCATACTCCACAGGTTGCGGCTGAGGAAGGGCCGCCGGGACTCGCCCGTGACCAGCATCAAGAGCTTGGTGATCTTGAGGTTCTCCATGTCCGTACACAAGAGGATCAGCATTTCTCGCAGGAAATTGGTGTTTAGCGTGACGTAGTTGTCCGTGCCTACAGCCAGCTTGACGCCCTTTTTCTCCCACCATGAAAAGGGATGATCTTTGTAGGTCGGGAAGCTGTTGGTCAACATGATGTTGGACGAGGGCAGGGCGACAAGTCCGACGCCTTTGTCGAGCATGCGATTGAGGACGTCGTGCTGGTAGTGCTCGACTTCACGAGCGGCGTGGAATTTAGTTTTAATGAAGCGCCGGGTATCGTCCTCATTGAGAAGTTTCCCATTGAGAAGTTTACCCAAGATCTCTGGGTGGTTGCGCCAGTCCATGTCGCTGAGTTCTGCGTGCTCGCGGGAGCCCGCTGCGATGGCATCGCCAGCTTTGTTGGTCGCCATGACGCGCTCAAAGATCATGTGGAAGTAGTAGTTGGGATTGACGCCCAGGCTGACCCCGTGCTCGAGTGTATCGATGTGCCACATGTTCATGGCGTTATCGACAGCTTGCACGCCGCGGCGCAGTGTCCGCCAAGTTTCACCGTGGTGACTGCGAATGCGAAAGCCTCGAAACTGCAGTTTGCGGAAGCCCAGACGCATTTCTTCAAAGTGCGCCTTGCGGAAGTGATCGCGCTCGGCACCGACGGTATCGACGTCCGTGACTTTGTCTTGCAGCATTGGGTAGCGATCTAGTAGGTCGAGCAAGGCTTCAACTTGGTGGAAGAAGTCGTCTTGCTTGGTAGCAAATCGGCTGGAGTCGAAGAAGAAGGACTCTTTTCTGAAACTCGGTGACAAGATAAAGTCGAAAGCAGGCTCTTCGCGTGCGAATCGTGAGAATCCGTCGTAGAGCCCGAGTACGACGTCGTCCGGGCTAACTGGTTTGCCGGGCAGTGCGTCCGCCGGGTTGCTGGTCACTCGCGAAAGTGAGAACTTTAGTCGAATGCGTCCGACGTTGTAGAGCTTGTAGGTGGTGCTGGCCAAGTGATAGGCCGCTTCTTCGTGGGCTTCTCTGTCGGTGAGTACTAACTTTGGCAGCGTGAGCACCTGCAAGTACCGATTGAAGCTGATGTTGTCGCGCATTCGAATCAGCTTGTCGACATCGTCCTCAGAAGTTATCGGAAGTGCATCCTCGCCGTAGACTTCTGTGATCTTCTTCTCGTAGATGGCCGCGTCCGGTCCGTCCAGAAGTTTCATGAGACGGGGATAGACAAACTCTGCAGTGAGCGATCCGGTGAGGTGAATGTGCTCTTCTTGAAAGGGAATAGGGAAGGCGCCCAAGATATTTTGCAGCGTGCATCCGACCTCATGTTGCAGGAGGTCTTCGATGTTTTGGCCAGTCTTCCAATGCTCAAAAAGTTTCTCGCGGAAGTCGTTGACCGAACGCAAGAGCGCGGGTCGCTCTTCAAAGAGCATGGACTGAGAGGCGAGCTCTAGGGTGTCGCCAAGGGAAACGCCGTTGGTTTCGCTGATAATTTTGACTAAAGAGAGGCTGAGTTCAGAGTCAAGACCAGTATTCGTTGTGTCCTCCATGGCGTACCATAGCAGAGAATGTAGGTGCCGTGCTAAACTCGGGCCCAATGAACTGCCAGAGCAAAGTGGGCATGGCACTCTTGCCTCTATGCAGCTTGCTCGTCTGCTCGGCTTGCTCGGGCAAGTCCAATGGCACCACTGATGCAAGTTGGGATCTTCCGCCGCCCGACGCGTGGATTCCGCCCGCCGGATGTGTCTCGGAATTGCGCTTCTCCGACATCACGACGCAGAGCCCGGACTTGGCAGACAATCTGTACGGCGGACAACCCGGGTGGGATCACGTTGACAAGTACGGTCCGGGGATAGCGCTTGGCGACCTCGATGGCGATGGCAATCTCGATCTGGTGCAGGTGCGGAGCGAGCGTAGTCAAGCTGGGTTGCGTCCGCCCGTGGTGTATCGCGGTTTGGGGGATGGCGGCTTTGAAGAGGTGGCTCAGCCCGCGTGGCGAAGCCAGGACAATGCCACATTTGCGCTGCTATTTGACTACGACGGTGATGGCGATAGCGATTTGCTGATCGGTGTCGCTGGCGGCGATGTGGCGCTCTATCGCAACGATGGTGAGTTTCGCTTTACGCTCGCGACTGCCGCGGCAGGACTCACCGGTGTCGCAGGTTTTGCTTACGCTGCTGCTGCTGGCGATGTTGATGGAGACGGTGATTTGGACCTCTATCTCGGACAGTGGCGGGCCGATTTACCAGAGCACGGAGCG
>JAESTW010000623.1 GCA_016763395.1 Kofleriaceae bacterium | reverse complement strand
TTTGCGACCTTCTAGGCAGCAACACTTGCGAGCCGACAGACACTTGCGGAAACGGTACATTGGAAACCGGAGAATCCTGCGATGATGGAAACCTGATTGCAAATGACGGCTGTACGCTGAGTTGCCTGAGAGAAGATGGTGAAGCTTGTACGAATGACGCCCAATGCACCGGTGTTTGCGACCTTCTAGGTAGCAACACTTGCGAGCCAACAGACACCTGCGGAAACGGTACATTGGAAACCGGTGAATCCTGTGATGATGGAAACCTGATTTCAAATGACGGCTGTACACTGAGTTGCGTTATTGAGGACGGCGGCGCTTGTACGGACGATGCCCAATGCACTGGCGTGTGCGACCTTCTAGGCAGCAACACTTGCGAGCCAACAGACACCTGCGGAAACGGAACACTCGACGCAGGCGAATCCTGTGACGACGGAAACCTGATTGCAAATGACGGTTGTGCGCACAACTGTCTCATCGAGAATGGCGGCGTTTGCAATGCCCCTGGCGATTGCGATAGTGGAGTTTGCGATGCCTTGGGCAACGCCCCAGCGCTCTGCGAAGCCGCGGACACCTGCGGCAATGGATTCGTCGATGCGTCCGAAGGTTGCGATGATGGCAATCTGATTTCAAATGATGGTTGTTCTCTCTCCTGTGACGCAGAACTCGGACAGCCATGTTCTGTCGATGACGATTGTGACTCAGGAGTATGCGACAGCACTCAAACGATGGCTGTCTGTGAACTTCCGGACGTCTGCGGAAATGGCCTTCTCGAAAGCGGTGAAGGCTGCGATGACGGCAATCTCTCCGGTGGCGATGGCTGTGGCAGTAGTTGTCAGGTCGAAAACGGGAACGCTTGCAATGCAACAAGTCCGGGCGATGTTGGCGCAAGCTCTTGCATCAGCTCCTCTTGTATCGATGATCTCTGTGTGGCCAGCAACCGCTGTGCCGATGGAGTGGTGGACCCAGGTGAGGGTTGCGATGATGGCAACCTGAACAACGGAGACAGCTGCAATAGCAACTGCCTGATTGAAACCGGAAACCCATGCAGTACCGACGATAGCTGCGCAAGCGGCATCTGCGATGCCAGCAGCGGCTCGGGAATGTGTGAGCCGAGTAACGCTTGCGGCAATGGCGTCCTTGAAACCGGCGAAGGCTGTGATGACGGCAACACGATCGATGGAGACGCATGTTCTGCAAACTGCTTTATCGAGGACGGTGTGGCCTGCGGCCTCGTTGCCCCTGGACTGATGTCCGGTGCCTCTTGTGTCTCTAACTTCTGCGACGATGTAACCCTTGAGTGTACGACCGCCGCGAATTGTGGCGATGGAGTCTTAGACCCAGGCGAAGGCTGTGATGACGGTAACAATGTCGATGCCGATGGTTGCAATAGCTTCTGCTTTTTAGAAGACGGACAAAGCTGTAACCAGACTAGTCCGGGCAGTCTACTCGACTTCTCATGTGCCAGCGGAAACTGCGATGACGGCACTTGTGAACCACTCAACACTTGCGGCAATGGTCTACTCGAAGCCGGCGAGGGTTGTGATGACAGCAATACGACGGACAGTGATGGTTGTGACTCAAGCTGCTTCCTTGAAGATGCAATCGCGTGCAATGTTCAGGCGCCAGGAAATATCGGAGACGATTCCTGCGCAAGTGGACTGTGCAACGATAGCGCGGGTGTTCCCGGCTTCTGTGCTGCCGTTGATACTTGTGGAAACAGCTCGCTAGACCCAGGCGAAGGTTGCGACGATGGCAACCTTCAGACGGGTGATGGTTGTGACCAACTTTGCTTGATTGAAGATGGCATGGATTGTCACGCTAGCTTGGGCAACAGTTCCTGTGCCAGCGACTTCTGTGATATGTCCGCCGGACAACCTGGAACTTGTGAGCCTGCCAATACTTGTGGCAATGGTACGCTCGAAGCAGGGGAAGGTTGCGACGACGGCAATACCACGGCCAGCGATGGTTGTAGTTCGGATTGCTTAATCGAAAACGGACAACTTTGCAACGACGACGACCAGGGAGCTATTGGCAATGCCTCCTGTGACAGCGCTGCGTGCGACCCCGGTCGAAACGTCTGTGTCCCTGGCGGAGTTTGTGGCAACACCATACTGGAACCTGGCGAAGGTTGCGATGATGGCAATACCGCGAACGACGACGGCTGTTCGTCCGATTGTAAAATCGAGCGTGGTCTTCCTTGTAACGTCGATAGTGCTGGCGCTACCGGTAACCTCTCTTGTGAAACCGGACTGTGCAACACTGGCGGCGGAAACCCTGGCGTGTGTCAAGTGCTACCAGGTTGTGGCAATGGCGTCTTAGAGGCTGGTGAAGGTTGCGACGATGGCAACGCCAACGACGGCGATGGCTGTAGCCTAAGCTGCTTGGTAGAAGTGGGCTCTTCCTGCAATTCTGATGCAGAGGGCATTACCGGAGACGCCTCTTGTCTCAGTCAGCGTTGCGATACTGGCAATGGCGTCTGTATTGCCGACTGCGGCAACGGGATGGCCGAGGTCGGTGAAGGCTGTGATGACGGTAACCAAGATGATGGCGATGGCTGTACTGCCACTTGCCTGATTGAGCCGGGCGGCGCGTGCATGGATGACCAAGAGTGTCAAAGCGGCAGGTGCGAGGCGGGTGTTTGTAGCGCGCTGGAAAGCTGTGGAGATGGTGAACTTGCGGCGAACGAGGGTTGCGACGATGGCAATCTGGTGTCCGGCGATGGTTGCAACCAGTTTTGCAAGATTGAGTTCCTCAGCAATTGTTCCTCGGACACTGATGGTCTAACAGGAGCTAACTCCTGCGCCAGCGGCATCTGTGACACAAGCGATGGAGCCCCAGGTATCTGTACAAAAGACGATAACGAAGATGGTTTCAATGACCACCTCGGACTTGCTGGTGGCGGTTGCCAAGCAAGTGGCACAAACAAGAGTGGATGGCTCTTCTTGCTAGTCATGGGCTTGCTGCTCTACAGACGGCGTCGAAAAGAAGCGGACGACACTCTCAATGAAACACAGGAAGGGGCAACGCGATGAATATAAAGAAGATTGATATTGCCATAGCTATGACTGCTGTCGTAGTTGTTCTCAGCGGAGACGCACAGGCTCAAAGCCAAATCTCGAGTGACTACAGTGTGGAACGTTTTCGCATTGCAACGGATGCCGAGGGCATACTGGACGTGGAATGGGCGAACGTGCCCAAACATCTCGAGTACTCCATGGCCGTCTGGCTGGGGTATTCAGATGACCCGTTGACGCTCTACAGTACGGATGCCGATGGCAACCGGACACGGCAAGGATCGCTGGTTTCAAGTCGAACTGGCGGAAGTATTACGGGCGTCGTGGGGCTACTCGATCGCTACGCCCTGGGAGTCTCAGTGCCGCTGGTGATTGGCCAAAGTGAAGACCAGGGTACTCTTGCGATGCAGCCCAACTCACTGTCCGGGTTTGGACTGGGTGATATCGTACTGACTCCCAAGGTCGCTCTGCTGAGTCAGGCGGACGTGGGAGTCCATGTCGGGTTGTCCGTGGCCTTCACCTTGCCTACGGGTAAATCGACTGACTACTTTGGCGATCCTTCTGCGGCATGGACGCCAGAGGTCTTGGTGTCTCGCTCGTTTGATAGCGGCTTGCGCTTAGCCGCTAACCTTGGTTATCGTCTCCGCAAGAATACCTCTGCCATCAACTTGGTGATAGGGGACGAAATCTACAGCCACGCCGGCGTCGGATATCGCATGCCAATGAGCGCAGGAGATGTCGAATTGGATTTGACCTATGCGGTGGCAACTGCTGCCAATGACTTTGGGGGCTCCTTCAATCGCAATTTCAGTGAACTTCGATTCGGCGCTGTATACGACGTTCCCGGCCCGACAACGGTGTTTGCGGCAACAGGTTTTGGGACCTCACAAGGCTATGGAGCACCCGATTGGCGGGCTCTTCTTGGTCTGCGCTTTCAGCGAGAAGAAGAAGCTGAGGAACTTCCACCTGTGGCTGCGCCTGTTGACAGTGATGGAGACGGTATCCTAGACAAAGACGACGATTGTCCGGCAGAAGCAGAGACAATCAATGGCGTGGACGATAGCGATGGCTGTCCCGACGAGATTGGTGATGCCGACGGCGATGGACTAAACGATCAAGTTGATCAGTGTCCACAACGTGCTGAAGACAACGACGGCTTCGAAGACGAGGATGGATGTCCGGACGACGACAATGACAAGGACGGCATATTGGATGCTGAAGATGAGTGCCGCGACACCGCCGGCGTTGCATCGGCAAAAGGATGCCCTGATCCGGACAGAGATGGCGATACTGTGGTCGACCGTTTGGATCTGTGTCCTGACATCCCCGGCGAAGTTGACCTGGAGGGCTGTAAATTCCAGCCGAAGGTCTCGGTCGGTGATACCGGACTGATGCTACTTGACCGAGTCTACTTCAAGACCAACAAGGCTGAGATTCTCCCTGTGTCGTACGCGCTTCTGGACAACGTGGCTCAAGTGTTGACTGCGCATACAGAGATCGCCAAAGTGAGGGTGGAAGGTCATACCGACTCTCGTGGTAGTGAGGCGAGTAATGCCTCACTCAGCGATGCCCGTGCGAAAGCGGTAATGGCATACCTTGTCAATAAGGGCGTGGAAGCATCAAGGCTGTCCGCAGTAGGCGTTGGCGAAGCGAAACCAATCGCAAGCAATGCAACCGACAAAGGGCGAACGACCAATCGCCGAGTTGAGTTTGTGATTGTGGGTGGCAAGAAACCGAGTGACATCCAGAGAAACGACAGTGGCCCAAGTGAGGAGGCAATGGACCAGTAAGCCGTACTTCTACTGAGACCAATAGTTGCGAGTCCAAGGGGAATACCTCTTGGGCTCGTTTCTTTTTTGGCTGCAGTTAGGAAAACAAGCTAGTGCGTAATAAAAACTTGAGTTCGACGCATACGAAATTGACAGTGAAGTGGAAGTTAAACTTTGTTGCGATGTGTCTGGCAAGAGTCGCTAGCAAGCTTGAGACACCCGATTGTTGGTTCGAGTGTC
>JAESTW010000622.1 GCA_016763395.1 Kofleriaceae bacterium | reverse complement strand
TCTCGCTCTCGCTATCGCGAGACTTTGTTCAGCACTCCAATGATATGTCGAAAGTGGACCTGTAGCGATTCGTCGAATGTTTTGATGTAGCCAATCGCGCAAGCGACCTCAATACCGGCTCGTGTCTCTAACGCCGACCCAAGCGCATCCCCATACCGCACTCGCCTGCGCCCATCTCGAACCGCCGACCCCTCCGCCAGATTCAGAACAACACTGACGCTCGCTCGTTGCAGCTGCCTACACAAATCTCTGTCGTGCAGTTTAATAACGATCGCGAGATTCGCGACTTACCGGGCTACGATCGACAATCGTAAGAGAAGAGTTCCTCCACCTATCGCTTCCACCAAATCACTCACATTGTAGGCGTATTGTGGTGTAAGAGAAGGCGAAGGTGTAAGAGAACGACGGGGTTCGGACATGAATGACTATCTAGCCGGACATTAAGCCACGAGCGGCGCTAGCAGTCGCAGTGTACCGTGCTCGAGTGAGGCCATTCCGCCATGGGGGAAGGCTCGATTGCGAGTTCCGTGTCCGACTTCCAAGCCCTCCGCCCATGGTATGCCGAGTGTATCAAATCGCGTGCTGAGCATCGTCTGCGAGCTTCCCTCTGGGCCGCAGCGAGTAAAATCTCCCAATAGCACAGCACCAGCGCTGCCTATCCCGTGTTTTTGCGCGAGCAGCTGTGTGATATAGCGATCGATAGCGTAGTTCTTTTCACCGATGTCTTCGATGATGCACAGGCTGCCCGCGTACCCTGGCGCTACCTCTGTTCCGCACAGATGAGCGAGAAGACTGAGGTTACCTCCGATGAGGCGGCCCTCAATCTGCGGACAACTCCCAGCGTTATTTCCAGCGCTACTCCCAGTCAGGCCCTCAGCCAACAACGCGCCGTCAAGCTTGCCCAAAAGCATATCGAGAGCCCATCGGCAATCACTGGCAGCGAGCTCTCCCAGCTGCGTGACCACCGGCGCGTGCATGGACTGAAACCCCAATTGAGCTGCCCAGCAATGCAGTGCGGTGATGTCCGAGAATCCAACGATGACCTTTGGATCTTGCCGCATTGCAGATTTGTCTAAGTCACCCAGTATCCGAGAAGCTCCGTATCCGCCCCGTGCTGCCCAAATCGCTCGTACCTGCGGATCTGCCAACGCGGCATTGAACTCGTAGGCTCTGCGCTCGTCACTGCCGGCCAAGAACTCCTGCTCTCGGAATATATCGGAGGACACCTGTATTTTAAATACCGAAGACAGGAGATCCAGTCCGGCCTTGAGTCGACCTTGCGGAACTGGCCCCGATGGCGCAACGACCGCGACAGTATCCCCCGGACGAAGCACGGGGATCGGCGACAAGGCTGCGGACATACGAATTGTCTAGCGCTTCTTTCGACGAGAACGCCGTTTCTTCTTGTTCTTCTTGCCAGCGGGCTCAGCTTCTGTGTCCGACGGAGCTTCGTCTGGCGCCTCAGCCTCCATCACGACTGTGTCTGATTCGTTCTCGGGCTCGCCTTCAGCTTCTTCGGTGGTACTGCTCGCATCCGAGATTTCCTCAGGACTCACCGCATCCATCACGATCGTATCACTCGAGGGCCTTTCCTCTTCAGAGACCTTTGCCTCAATCTCATCAGCGGGCGCTTCAGTCTCAGCCTCAGCTTCAGCGGGCGCCTCGGCGACGATTTCTGGTTCTGGCGCGTCAGCAACCCGCTCATCCCACCAATTGAGGGCATCCCCATGTAAACTGCTGGGCTCGACCATCATGCCGGGAATCTTGTCAGAGCCGCTGACCTTTTCAAAAACTCGCGTAACTCGCACCCCAATTTCAACGCCAGAACTCGAGCGCAATCCCAATTCGCTCCCCACTGGCATCGGAGCCACGTAATGCAAGTACGCTTCTGCCGCTCTAAACTCGCCAATCTGAAGTGCCTCGCCCAACTTCAGTCCTCGATAGAGCAAGTCTATATATATGTCGTCGGCCATACCCCAACAATACCCTCTAGGAATCTGGTGTTAAACAAGTTCAACACCCAAATTCCTAACCGGGGATTTAGTTCCCTCCTGCCTTTCTAGACTGTTGCTAATGTGAACACTTGGCACCGCAGCCCGTGAATATTTGTTAACACCTGCCACTCAGCAGATTCCGCATCTCATGGTATGAAGTAGGTGTGTCAATGACCAAGTCGCGGTGGACTTTCCCCACATCCCCCCCAAGTCGTCCCCAACTGGCTGAAACTCCGACACATATGTCAGGATCTCGGCAGAATTGACGCTCTGTCACAACTGCCACTCCGCTAAAGTACTTGATTCTTAAACAAAAACGATCCCTTTGCATATTTGGCACAGGGAATGCTTACTTCCAATACAAGATGTCCACACAAACAAAAAACTCTGGAGGATTCATGATTCGCAACGCACTTTTGGTATCCCTTTTTGCATTTTTCGCTGGCGCCCTGGGTGGCTGTCATCTCTATCTAGAGGACGATGGCAATGGCGGAACTTCCTCCTACTGCGACCGAACTGGTTGTTACGAATGTGACGATTGGGGTTGTTACCCAACCACAGGCGGCGGCGGTGCTGAACCTGGCTGGGACTGTGTAAACAATTTCGATTGTGCCGCTGGTTGCTTCTGCAATACCGATGGTGCCTGTGAAGAAGCCGGTTTCTGTGCTTCCAACAATGACTGTCCTACCGACTACGTCTGTGACGACCGAGCAAGCTGCATTCCAGAGGGAAGCAACGCTGCTTGTACTAGCGACGCTGCCTGCCCAAGTGGTTCCTACTGCGAAGAGTCAACAGGAATTTGCATTGGCAGCTGGACATGCAACGACGACCTTGGCTCCGCTGACCTAAACTGCGGCATGGGCTTTGAGTGCGACGAGCGAGACACCTGTGTCCCTCAGACTTGTACCGACGACACCATGTGCCAAGAGGGTTGTTACTGTAACGATTCCAGCGGCGAGTGCCTTGAAACCGCTCTTTGTGATGCTGGCGGAAACTGCGCAAACGGCCTTGTATGCGACATCAACCGCAATACTTGTGTACCAGCGGACGAAGTAGGACCGACCTGCCAAGGGAACGTAATTTGTGCGGCCATTCCTCCAGTGTGTCCGGTTGGCTCAACACCAGTCATCGAGAACGATTGCTACACCGGTAGCTGTATACTCAAGACAGATTGCCCGGACGGAGCTCCTTTCGAATGTAGCGACCTCAACGGCGACGAGAACTCTTGTACCGCCAACGCTAGTTGCGGCGCTGTCTACCGAGGGCTTGACTGTACTGCTCCTGATGGCAGTGCTTGCACCAGCGGTTCGAGCAACTGCACCTGTGAGAGCTTCGTTTACGACTCCTGCGAAGACGCGTAATTTTACGCGGCATCGCCGCTCATTTCTGGTGTTCTACACCAGACACCTAGCGAGTGTTCGAGTAAACGCTTGCGCAGCTAGCGCCCTGGCCCAGTCTCCTTCGAGGCTGGGTCTTTGTGTTTTCGGCGACGATCGAGTAAGCCACTGTTATTATTTAACAAATCGACATCTTGCCACACTCGCGAGACGACTTAGCATGTGCTAGAACGCTCGCAGCCCAAAACGACCAACTCTACAGTCCACAGAGTCGCAGAAGGCCCCACCGCAAGCTCTCCACAGTGGAGCGCCCGGCGAGCAAGTGAGAAGGTAAGAATGTCGATTTTCAGCAAAGTCTTCGGTAGCAAGAATGACCGAGAGCTCAAGAAACTACAGCCCCTAGTAGCCCAAATCGCCTCCTTTGGCAAAGCGATGGAAGGCAGGAGCGATCAAGAGCTTCAGGCAATGACACCGATGTTTCGTGAGAAAATCGAAAACGGTGCCAACTTAGATGACTTACTCCCAGAGACCTTCGCCTTAGTCCGAGAAGGTGCATGGCGGGTCATGCAGATGCGGCACTACGATGTGCAGATGCTGGGCGGAATCTTCCTCCACCGGGGCGTTATTGCCGAGATGAGAACTGGTGAGGGAAAAACTCTTACTGCAACCTGTCCTGTGTATCTCAACGCGCTCGAAGGACGCGGCGTTCACGTGGTCACCGTCAACGACTACTTGGCAGCTCGAGATGCAGAGTGGATGGGGCAGCTCTACAATTGGCTCGGACTAAAAGTCGGAACGATTGTTCACGGAATCTCATCCGAAGAACGAAAAGCAGCGTATCAAGCAGACGTAACCTACGGCCAAAACAGCGAGTTTGGCTTCGATTACCTACGCGACAACATGAAGGATTCGCCGGACGCAATGGTCCAGCGAGATCTACGCTACGCAGTTATCGATGAGGTCGATTCGATTCTTATCGATGAAGCGCGAACTCCGCTGATTATCTCCGGTCCGGCCGAGCAGAGTGCCGACTCCTACGATCGTGTCGACAAGATCGTTCCAAGGCTCAAGCGCGATATCGACTATACCGTCGATGAAAAGGCGCATTCGGCTATGCTGACCGACTCGGGTGTTGAGCTCGTGCAAGAGCTACTCGAGATCGACAACCTCTACGAGTCTCGCAACATTCAGCTCAACCACCACGTGGCCCAAGCGCTGCGTGCACACACTCTCTACAAGCGCGATGTCAACTACCTGATCGCCGACCGAAAAGTTCTCATTATCGATGAGCACACCGGACGAACGATGGAAGGTCGCCGCTGGTCGGACGGGTTGCACCAGGCAATCGAGGCAAAGGAGGGCGTCACTATCGAGGAGGAGAACCAAACCCTCGCGACGGTTACCTATCAAAACTTCTTCCGCATGTACGATAAGCTCTCGGGCATGACCGGAACAGCGGACACGGAAGCCGCCGAATTCCACCATATTTACAAACTGCCCGTGCTGGTTATCCCAACCAACAAGCCGCTAATTCGCGATGACCAGCGCGATCTAATTTACAAGAACGAGAAAGGCAAATTCAAAGCTGTCTTCCAGGACATCTTGAAGTGCTACGATGCGGGGCAACCTGTACTTGTCGGTACAACATCGGTTGAGAAGTCCGAAGTTATCGCCAGCCTCTTGCGCAAGAAGGACGTTCCCTTTGAGGTCCTCAATGCCAAGCAGCACGAGCGAGAAGCGCATGTTGTAGCGCAGGCCGGACGAAAGGGCGCAATTACAATTTCGACCAACATGGCTGGTCGTGGTACCGACATTGTCTTAGGTGGCAACGCCGAAGTTCTAGCAGAGCAAGCACTCATTGCAGAGGGCAACGAAGGGGACGAAAAGCGCCTGGCCGAGCTGATGAAAGAGTACGCGACGACCTGCACTGCTGAGAAGCAAGAGGTTCTCGACTCGGGCGGACTTCGAGTTATTGGTACCGAGCGCCACGAATCTCGCCGAATCGACAATCAGTTGCGCGGTCGTTCTGGACGCCAAGGTGACCCGGGCAGTACTCGCTTCTACCTGAGCCTTGAAGATGATCTTCTGCGAATCTTTATGGGAGACAAAGTCGCTGCGCTGATGGAGCGACTCGGGTTTGAAGAAGACATCCCAATTGAGAGTGGAATGGTCACTCGCTCGATTGAGAACGCACAGAAAAAGGTCGAGGGCCATAACTTTGATCAACGCAAGAATGTTCTAGAATACGATGATGTGATGAACCAACAGCGGAAGACAATTTACGGTCTCCGCAACCAGGTTTTGCGCGGACAGTACATTCCCAAGACGACCGACGATGACGACAATCCACTGCCAGAGGATCAAATCGTACCGCCACCGACTGAGTGTTCGGACTGGAATGTCGAGGGACTGAGCAAAGATATTCGTGATGAGATCACGAAAATGCTCGACAAAACTCTTGAACAAAAAGAGAGCCACGAAGAGCTGATTAAGAACAATCCCTTTGCCGACACGCCACCACTGTGGCACACGCTTCGGGCAGAAATCTGGCGTCAAACCGGTGCTTGGCTGGACGAACTCGAACGCAAATACAAGCGTATGGATTCGGGTAAGCTCGACAAAGCTGAGTTTCTCAACTGGGCAATTGACGAGATTGCTTGTTCACTCATTCAGCAGCGCGAGAGATTGTACGATCTCAGCGACAGTATCATTGCATCGGTCATCGAGGAGCAGTGTCCACCAGGTTCCAACATTGACGAGTGGGACTTCGACGCTCTCGACGAAGCGATGAGCACGCAGTTCAACACAGCAATCAAAGTAAAGCGGCAGAACGTCGACCAGCAAGTGATTGCTGAGAGTGCCTGGGAGCAGGTCGAAACCCAACTGGAAGCCCGGCTCGAAGAACTCGGCCGTCCGTGGTTTATGTACTATGCACGCCACTTCTCTCTGGAAGAGACCGACAACCAGTGGATCGAGCACTTGCGCAGCATGGACACTCTGCGCGAGGGCATTAACCTTCGAAGCTACGGACAAAAAGACCCCAAGAAGGAATACAAGCGTGAAGGCTTTGACCTCTTCTCGGAAATGATGCGCAACATCGAGTTCAACACGGGGCGCAACGTCTTCAGTGTGCAAAACCGAGAGCCGGACGCAATCATTCCCAGCCTGCTACACGAGGAATCTCGCGACGTCATGGAGAACTTTGACGAAGAGGGTTGGGCGAACTCCGAAGAGGAATACGATGAGGACTCAGTCGAAGCTCGAGCTGCAGCGGCGCCAGTACGTCGCGAACGACCCAAAATCGGCCGTAACGATCCCTGTCACTGTGGCAGTGGTAAAAAGTACAAGAAGTGCCACGGCAAAGAAGGCGCAGAGGCAACGCTGTAGCGTTTATTAGGCGGCGCGGCCGCTATCCCAGAGATCTATCGATGCAAACTGGGGATCCTGTCCGGCGCCACTATCACGGCGTCGGATCCACAGTCGGATAGCTGCCTACTTTGACGGGTTCGCGTCAGAAATAGCGACGGCAAATCAACGAAGCACTGGTTTCTTGACCTAAGCACCTAATATTCGGTGTTCACAGTGTTGGCCCCAGCCTTGCTCTAGTCATTCTTCAACAATGGCAGACGAGGAACAAACCGAAGAGAACGAAGACGCGGAGGCAAAACCTTCGAAGATTGTCCCGATTCTCATCGTAGTAAATATTCTGATTAGTGCTGGTGCACTGTTCAAGATAACTGGACTTCCAACAGAGCCGGTCATCGTTAACACGGTCGCTCCTGAAATTGACAGGGAGGAACAAGCAGCCCCGGACCAGCAAGGCCCGATTCACGCTTTTGAACCCTTCTTGGTCAATCTCAACGAGCCTGGAGGAGGTCGTTTCCTTCGCGCAACTATCGAAGTTGAAGTGCGAAACGATGAAGATTTGGCAGAACTTCAAGCGATGGAAAGAAAAGTTCGTGACGAAGTCCTCCGCTATCTCAGTAACTTACGTGTTGATGCCACACTCGGTGAAGTAAATCGATTAAAGATCCAAGCCGGTATTGTCGAACGTATAGCTACACTGCTTGGGTCCGATAAGATTGTAAAAAACATCTACTTCCCGGACTTTGTTGTTCAATGAGTACAGAACAAACCTTACTACTGCTTCACTTCGACTAGCCATCGAAGAACTTATACGGGGGCAGGTGCCGCCTCTACCTTATGGCGCCTGCTCCCAACTTTTCCTACTATTTTATCTTAGACTACGACCGAGGCCTTGTTGATTAACTTTAACTGTCCTCACCATTAGATCGGCTTCACTCCGACTAGCCATCGGAGATCTGCACCCTGGGGGCAGACGTCACCTCTGCATCGACGTCTGTCCCTGCTTTATTTTTCGGATTTTGCCCAACTGCTCTCTCGCTTTTCAGCGATACCTGCATGTACCGGCAACTCGCTTTTCACTGGTACCCCTCTTGGCGGGTCCAGGTAGAAATGACAGTAAATCCAGCGACCTAGGGTTCGAGCGGCGATCGCTTTAGGGATAGCAATGCCTATCCGAACCCTAAAGCGCGCACTATTCCTTCTGGTACTCCCCCTCTCCCTCGCATGTGGGTCTGATTCGAGTTCCACGCCGGACAGCGGAAGCACCAGCATTGACTCTGGTCTTCCGAGTTCAGCGGAAGTCACGATCAAGCGGGACTCCTACGGGATTCCCTATATTTCTGCGAACACAGATTTCGGAGCGATGTTTAGCCTGGGATACGCAAGCGCGCAAGATCGATTGCTGTACATGAACCTAATGGCCCTTGGCATTCAAGGCCGAACCTAAGAGTTTCTCGGACTGCTTCCTGTGAGCAATGTCGACTCGGTCTACATCGACGGAAAGACTAGAGCCTTCGGATACTGGCGCCACGCGCAAAAACATCTCTTTCTGGTACTGGCTCGCCCACCTTTTTTCACCGGACGGATCAAAGCAGGCGAAAGGGCTCCATGACGGCAGTCGCATTTTTTTGGCATGATGCGCGCACAGGATTTCGATTCGCTAAACCTTGCCCTTGATGATTTTCGTTTTCCCCCGGTAAACCTAGTTGCTGCCGACAGTTCTGGCAATGTGATGTACCGATTGCTCGGCGCCGTGCCGGTGCGTTCATCAGGCTCTCCTTAGGGAGGTTCCATTGCCCAGGAAGGAAACTCTGTGAACTCGATGTGGCAAGGAACAATTCCAGGTGAGTTTATGCCGCAAGTGATAAATCCGGCCCCAGGGTACATAGCCTCCGCCAATGACCGAGCTGCTGGTGCTTGGTATCCCCTGTCCATCGGACTTGGTACTGGTGGCCACGGCGATACTCCACGTTCGGCAAGACTGCGTGAACTCCTGGATGACATGCCGGACAACATTAGCGCCGATGGCCTACTGGACCATATGCAGCAGGACTGTGTGAAAATCGGACGTCGAGACATGGTCGCAATGGGAGCGCATTTGGCATCGTTGAAGTTGCTCTCGCCCAACGCTTGGGTTGCCGCTAGTGCGGTTCCTCAAGCCAACTGGATTACCGAGTTGGTAGCGCAGGCAACCGTCACCTT
>JAESTW010000621.1 GCA_016763395.1 Kofleriaceae bacterium | reverse complement strand
CCTTGGGAATAAGTGCGAAGACCTCCGCTTCTCTATCTTCTGAAGTACTCCCCGCCAGCACCCCATAACGCTGGCGCTTCTGAGCAATGGCGGCCAGGATCGCAGCGTTCTCGGGTTTGTCCGAGTTGGAACTAAGCAGTTCTTCCGCGGCAACAAAGAAGCCCAGACGATAATACCGCTCTGCAAGTTCATAGCGACTCACGGGCCCCGCTGAACCTGACACGAGTTTTCGCTCTCGGTAGTACTTGCGAATCGCTCCAAGAAGTTTTCGCTCTTGTTTTTCATTGCCCTCCTGCGCATATCGCTGTGCCATCGACCAGGCCGTCTCGACCTCGGTGTCATCTTGACGTGCCAACGGATTCTTTTCGTCCGCCAGAGACTTCCCTAAACCACCTGTCTGCGGCCCCATACTCGCCCACTTCCCCCAAGCTTTGTCGATGTCCCGTTGATTCCAGCCCCTACTGTCCGCTTCGTCCATCGAGTCCTTGAGAGCTGTAGTAAGCGCTGCACCACCCAGTGAGTCATCTAGCCGATGTGAGATGGCGACTCGGACAAGATCGTCATTCGCCTCTACAAACCAAGAAATAGAGCTGTCGTAGTGTGGGGACATCAGTCCTTCATCACTTGTATGCAAGGCCCCTAACGTGTGTCCGAGTTCGTGAATAAACACAAATAGTTCTTGGTGTAGACGAAGCCGCTGGTTTAGCTCCGCAACCTTCGCACTATCCAAGCGATCAAATCGTCGGTGCGATGCTCGCAAACCGGCCGCGTTATTGCTTCCCCGCAACACAATGTGTTTGCCCAGATAATTGGTTACCCCGAGCGTGTCCACACCAGTTGAGACGATAGGAAGCTGCGTAACAAATCCAATTACCCAACTCGCTCCTTCTCCTTTGTCCAACGCTTTTAGCTCGGCCAACATCGCGGACATGCTGCTTGCGTCCGAACTGCTCGTCCACTCGCTCACGCTGTTGACCTCTAAACGCAACTGATACGCCTCTCCGAGGAGGAAATTTACTTTGCTGAAAAGACTTTCCACCTGTCGCTGCCAGTTCATGAGCTCCCGACGATACCCTTGGTCTGTATAGACTCGGACGTGCAGTATCTTGACCGTTGGGCTGGCTGGCGAGGGAATTGGCGACAGTCTAACCGGCTCCGCCTTCTTCATTGCATTGTATTGATACTCGTAGATAGGCCCCATGAGCGCTTGTTTCGAGCAGGCCAACATCACCAACAGGAGCATTCCAACACAACAAAATCGTCCAGGCCATACTCCTAGCCGCCGCCCCTGAAACTCCATAGCCCCCATTCCCTGAGCCTAGCAGGCATTGAAGTTGTCCGGCTTACTAAAGTGCCATCAATGTTGTGTCGCACAGCTCTACGACTGTCTAGCCGCCGCTAGTTTCGGCGGTTGAGCAGGTTGCGCATCGTATCGACGATTTGGCGCAAACGCATTGGCTTTGCTAAGAAGAAGTCGGCACCAGCTGCGATCGCTTCTTGCTCTATCTCTTGGCCGCCTGCGGACACGACAATGATTGGTAAACTCTGTAGCCGCCGCTCTTTTCGCAGGCGAGAAATTACCGTAATTCCGTCCATCATTGGCAAGTTGGCGTCCATGACGACGATGTCGAACTCCTCCTCTAGCACCAGGCGTAACGCATCGCGCCCATTGTTGACAGTGATGATATCCAGTGGTGTTCCAGCGAAGCGGACGGGTGCCAAGCCCTCTTGGATCAGCTTCGAGATGTGTGAATTGTCCTCGCACAAGAGCAAGCGCAGAGAAGCCTCTACATAGTTCGGGTCTCGCTCTTGGACATGCTCTAAAATCTCTTCCAATTCTCTTCGAGCGTCATCGCCAAAATCAACAAACTCAATTCCCACACCGTTGTCCGAATCCCCAACCGGACGAACCCAACGCACTACCCCGGCGATACACAGTGGAGCCAAGAGTCTAGGAAAGGACAAGAGCAACTCAACTCGGTCCCCCGGCTCCATAGTCCTATCGGTATGAACGAAGACACCGCCCGTGCTCAGGTTCTCGGTATAGTCTCGGTACATTTCATCGGCACCATCGTAGTCAACGACAAGAGTTACCGGACGCCGATCTGCTCCTGGCTTGCGCTTGTTGTCGTCTTGGCGCTCATCCTGAACAGTCATATTCCCAGAGAGTCTAGCAGTGCGAGAAAGCGATCTGTACTACGATTGCGTTATTCCGCGTATTTGATGCGGCAACACGATCGTAAATACAGCTCCACCGCCCTCGGAATTTGCCACGGAGATACTTCCGCCATGGTCTTCTATAATCTGTTGTGTAAGTGCCAAACCCAGCCCAGTCCCTGAGCTCTTACTGGACACGAAGGCCTCAAAGACCTTATCCATGATGTCGTCCGGAATGCCTTCACCGTTGTCCGCCACTTCGAGCTCGACGTGATTTTCGTGGCAGGAAAGGGAAATTCGTACTAGAGCATCTGGCCGTCCAGCCAATTCATCGCCAGCATTCCGAATTAGATTGAGCAAGGCTTGTCGGATTTGTCCTTCATCTAGCGACAAGGTAGGTGCACTCTCATCAAGCAGAACATTGATCTCAACCCCCCGAGAACGCAGTTGGTCGCGAACAAATTGCACGACACTATCGACGATTCGTCCGAGGGACTCTTCTTGCAATTTGGGATTCGGTACTCGTGTGAGTTGTAGATACTCTTCGGTGATGTCCGTCAGTCGATCGATTTCTGTGATGATGGAACGACAAAGCCCCTGCCCCTCTGCGACTCGATCTGGAGGTAGAAGTGCGAGTTCCTCCTCCAAGAGTTCGGTATTAAGGCCAATGGAAGAAAGCGGATTGCGCACTTCATGAGTGATCATAGCCGCCATTTTTCCCGCAGTCGCCAACCTCTCTGTCCGAACCAGTTCTCGTGAATGCGCCTCGATAGCCTCGCCCATCGCGTTAAACTCTTGCGCCAACTCTGCGATCTCTCGGGGGCCTTCCACCGGAATCTTGTGAGTGTAGTCGCCACTTCCAATTCGACCTGCGGCCTCGCGCAATTTCTTCAGCGGTCGAAGCATCACGGTCGCCCCAATTGCCATAAAGATGCCCAAAACGACTGCGATCAAACTGAAGATCAAAGTGTAAATCCACGCCTTGCGGGACTCCACTTCCAGCTGATCTGAAAGCGCCAATACCCTTTTGGTCTCCCATTTTTTCAGCTCATCGGTGAGCTGTGTCAGCTCTAGTTCCATGCGCTGCTGTCGTTTGAGCACTCGAAGAACTGCAGCTCGTCCGATCTCAGGAGTGGTGGTGGCAGACGAAGCGGATTCGGGGATTGAAATGGGTGGACTCGCCAACAATACCTCGTAGTTGGCCGCCGACTCGTCGACCAATGCCCGCACGCGCTCAACCAGGCGATTGGTGGTTGCAAGCTGATTGTTGTCCTCACCGTCCATCTTGCGCGCGTCCACATTTGCGTCGTTCAAGATTGCCTCAGTTCGATTGAGCCGGGTCAAACGCGCGTTGATCAGCCGTTCCAAGCGCTTTGTTGCCCAGCGTTCCGAGTTTTCTTCGCCCAGCTCCTCACGCAAATAGTTGCGTAGAGCGACCTGTTTTCCATCCAAATCGCTACTCACCAAGGCCAACTGCAAGTGGCCACGATGAATAATTCGAATTGCCTGATGCAATCTCTCTGTCGCCACGACCGTTCTGAGTGAGATCGCTCCAAAGGTCGCAACTAACACCATAAAGCCAATGGTGATTCTAGTGCTTAAAGAAGTGGGTTTCCAGGACATAAAAACTAGGGCTTTATCGT
>JAESTW010000620.1 GCA_016763395.1 Kofleriaceae bacterium | reverse complement strand
CGCATTGGCTCTCTGCGAAAACAGCCCCCGAACTCGTGGATGCTCTGCTTAAACGTGCTACGGCCTAGTCGTTTCTCTGCCAAAGAGCACCATAGCTGCTCACGTCCCGTCGTGTCCGGTAAGTGCTGAGCGTCACAAGACGCGGCGGCTAGGAGCTATTGCTCGTCTTCCGCGGTGTCCACGGTAGAGCCTTCTTCGCTCAAGCTCATCTCCAGAGTTACCAACTCGTCCCCTGCGAATAGTTCTAGTGGTAAGCTGGCCTCGCGCGATCCGAGTTTGGCTCGGAGTCGTTTCTCCCCGGTGGGAACCCGCGCGAGGTGGAATACGCCGTTGGTGTCGCTCTTGGTTTCGATTTTGCCGAGCCAGACCTTCGCGTTCGCCGCTCGATCGCCATTGGCGTCGTACAAAACGCCGGAGAGACTGGCGCCCCGTTCGAGTTCTAGCGTGTGTTGGCTGACTTGAGCTGGGGAGACTTCGTAGCTTTTCTCAATCGGAGTGAAGTCGCTGCTATCTACCGACACCGTCCATGCACCGGGAAATAACGAGCCGAATAGGACTTTGCCAAAGGTATCGCTCAGAAGGGTTGTAGTGCGCTGCTGTGGGCCGGTAGCGAACACGCGGAGA
This sequence comes from Kofleriaceae bacterium, assembly GCA_016763395.1. Lineage (GTDB taxonomy): Bacteria > Myxococcota_A > Polyangia > Haliangiales > Haliangiaceae > NORP324. The sequence goes on along the minus strand of JAESTW010000620.1, from coordinate 3,939 downwards.
CCGGAGAGCGCTCGCCTGCCATGCTTGTCTTCGAGGGTTACTGATAGCGATCCGCCTTGTATCATGGTGAACTCGGAGGATTGTTTGCTGGAGAGTGCGGCTTCCATTTCTGGCAGGTTGTCCGAGCGAAAGCGCACTCGGTAGTCGCCGCCGGGTATTAGGTCGAACTGGAAAAACCGTAGGCATCGGTATGGGCTCGCCTGCCTCGTCCGGCTGGGCCGGATACGATTTGAACCTGGGCCGAGACGAGGGGAGTACCATTGGGGGCGCGCAACTGTCCGCGTAAACGGGCGTCAAATCGGGACAGGGTGTAGAGCTTTAGTCCTTTGGCTTTTTTGTTTAGGTTGGTAGGGACTCGAAGGACTCCGTAGCCAGCTCCACCAACTTCGAGGCTCACCTGACCGAGCAGTGGGCGCATGACAAAGCGGCCCAATTCATCCACTTGGGCGACGCCCACACGATGACGGGACTCTCCTTCTCCCTGATAGGCTCGAACCCAGGCGTCAAGAACGGGGCCATCAGGGCCGACGACTTGGCCTTCGTGGCGTTTCCCTTGCTTGAGTGTTATTCGCAGCTTCTTTAAAGACTGTCCGGGGCGCAGGATGAAGGCGACACTTGTGCCCGGGGCATAGTCGGGATGCAGTACTTGCAAGCGGTACTTGCCCGGCGCAATCGAGCTTTTGGCAAAGCCTCCATCGGCTCTGCTTGTCCAGTCTTTCTTGGCGCTAGGCCCTTCTTCAACATTGGTATCGTCAATATACTGGGTACTTTGCGAGACCATGGCGGTCTCGGGGGGAACGACGGCGAAACGCAGCATCGGCTCAGGGTCGATAAACAAGGTTTGCCCCTGATCAATCTTCGAGAGGGCAAAATGCAAGTGAGGCTGGGAACGCAAAATCCCGCTCCGTCCAAGAGTGCCAAGAGTAGTGCCTGCGGGAACGGTTTGTCCGACTCGCAGGTCTGCGGTGACTGCGTCCATGTGCATGTAGGCAGTGCGCAGTCCGCCGCGATGTGCGAGAACCACGTATCGGCCTGTTTTGCCGCGGTCGTCGTCGGAAGCAACGACTACTTGGCCGTCGGCTGCTGCCAATATCGGCCATCCTCGTTTACCGCCAATGTCGACGCCGCAATGTCCGGCTCCGCATTCTGCCGGACGAATCCCGGGACGTTTGGCTCCGAAGCGTTGGCTGTCGCGCTTTGGCAGCGTGCGTACTCCCGGAAGAGGGTGCGTCCAGCGTATGCTGCCTTGGGACTGTAGAAGTTCAAAGCTGCTTTGCCTTTGCGTCTTGCCAAGTGCTGTGATGCGGATTCTCGCGTCGGCAATGGGGCTATTGCTTGCATCAACGACCATCCCTTCAATCGTCGCGTTGGCCACCACCTGCAAGTCTACGTACACTTTGTCCGAGTCAGCAGTGAAACGTTTGGCCAGAGGCTGTGAGTGTTGTAGAGCGGTGATGCGAGATTCCCATTTTCCTCTTGGAATCGCCGGAAATAGAAAGCTTCCGTCCGGCTTGCTCTGGGTTCGAAAGATAGCGTGGTCGTGTCCGATGGGGACAAGGCTCAGTGTTGCTTGCACGCCCAAGTCGAAGGAGCGAATTCGTCCACTAACGGCACTCGCGGGGCCCAGTTGCAAATCGACAGGTGGCTGAGCGATGTCCTCGGCAAAGGCAGCGAGGGTGTGGAACGAGGATATCGAGATAGAGTCGGTGGCCCAAAGCTGGTAGCTGCCCGGAAGCAGGTCTGCAAAATGCACCAGTCCTTCGGCGTCGCTTAGCGCTGTTATACCTTCAGCGTTGCTTCCGTCCAGGAGAGTCACAGTGGCGCCGACTGCTGGTTTGCCGCCTGAGCTGCGAACTCGTACAAGTAGTTGCGCTTTTTCTTGCGAAATGGCACTCGCTATTGCTTCTACGACTTCTTCGGGGACTTGCGGGGCGAGTGTTGGTGTTGTCCGAGTTTTGACGTCCGACGCTCTTGGTTGTGGCCTGTTCTCTAGAGTTGACGGCTTGGTTTTCGTTTGCTCGTCAGAGCTTTTGGACGAACGGCTATTGCAGGCAACGAGTGCAAATAGCGATATGAAAATCGCGAGTGTATGTCGGGCCATAGAGGGCACATCTGGGTTGTAGCACCGACTGTGCCATTTTGGCGTTATAGGTTACAGCGACTTAACTGGTGTTCGTGGAAGTGCAATTGTCAATTTGGCACAGACTTCTGCCCTGGATTGTCGCTTAGGCGCTGGTTGTGGGCGTACCCGTTTCGTCAATATCAGGTCCGAGCATCACAGCGAGTCCGCGAAACTGCTCACTGTGCTCGAGAAATATTTTTACGATGACGGTGAGAGGTACCGACAGCACCATACCAACTGGGCCCCACACCCAATTCCAAAAGATCAGGGATAAGAAAACTACCAGTGTAGAGAGTCCGAGTTTGCGTCCCATGAGTCGCGGTTCGACGACGTTTCCCATCACAAGGTTAATGGCCAAATATCCGCCGCCGATGACGAGGGCGCCCGAGGTTCCGAATTGTACCAAGGCAAGTAGCATCGGGGGCGCTGCCGCAATGACGGAACCGATGTTGGGAATGAAGTTAGAGAAAAACGCGATGAGCCCCCACAAAAGCGGGAAGTCAACTCCCATGGCAGCGGTTAGTCCGGCGGCTAGCGCCCCTGTTACAAAGCTAACCTGTGCTTTGATTGCAACGTACTTTTGTACCTGCTCCATGGCGCTAGCCCAGGTGCCCAAGTCTGCTCGCGGGTCGTTAATCGCGCGCCTGAGCTTGTTGGGGAAGTTTGATGCCTCAACCAACATGAAAATCATCGTCAAGAGCACTAGAAATATCTGTGATAGTGCTGAGAGTAACTCTGATGCTACACCTTTGACCAAGCCAAAGATTGCGCCGGTACTAAAATAGGACGTCATCGATTCAGTATCGATTTCGACACCCTGATTTTGAAGCCAGATACTCATGTTGGAAAAACGTTCTTTGAGTACCTCCTGATAACCAGGGATTTTTTCATCAAAGCCATCGAGCGAACCGGCGATGATGGCGGTAATCCCGAGGACAGCGATCATGGCGCCGAGAATGACTAAAGTGATAGCCAAGGCATCTGGGACACCCAGCTTTTTGAGCTTCATCATGGGCGGCACACACAGTACTGAGAAGAAGAGCGCGACTAGCAAGGGAGTGAGCAAATCGCCTGCGGCTTTCAAACCACCAGTGATAATCATCAGAGAGGCGACGATCAGGAGAGCTTGACCGGGACGTTTGACTGAGGAGGAGGTCATAGTCGCCTAGGGTATCTGCAAATTCTTCGTTGGGCCTCTTTGTGACATTTTCTCTGGTACTATCGTCAACTCGAAATGAGCGCAGCAGTAGATAAGCAGCAGGTACTGGACATACTTCGAAATCTTCTAGAAAAAGACTTAGAAGTGATCATCGCATCGCAATTGGAAAGCCAGGCTGGGGCTACCCATTCAGAGAACAAGGCTGAGGGGGACAAAGACATGCGGGCAACCGAGTCGAGCTATCTCGCTCGCGGCCTGGCGAAGCGCGTGGGCGAATTGCGTTCTTCTGTGTCAGCTCTTAGTACCTTGCGCCTGCGAGAGTTTGGGCCCGAGAGTGTGGCCGCCTTAACTGCACTGGTAACGGTCGAGGATGAAGAGGGCGACCCATTGTTGTATTTCATCGCGCCGGGTGGTGGCGGGATTGTCGTAGAGGTCGGACAGCAGAAAATCTCGGTGGTCACCCCGAGTTCACCGGTGGGAATGGCTCTCATTGGCCGATATGTTGACGATGAAGTCGAGTTGCGAACTCCTCAGGGAGCGCAGATGCTCACGATTTGCGAGCTTATGTAGCCTTGTCCGCACTGGCCTGAGACTCTGCTTCGTTGGAGTCGTTGGAGTCGTTGGAGTCGTTGGAGTCGTTGGAGTCGTTGGAGTCGTT
>JAESTW010000619.1 GCA_016763395.1 Kofleriaceae bacterium | reverse complement strand
TTTTTTTAATTAAAATTCACTACCAGTTTCATAACTCGGTGATCCAATTTCATATGAATCATCGTCATCGTCGTCATCATCGTCATCGTCGTCGTCGTCGTCATCATCACCTAGGTCGTCATCGTCATCGTCATCGTCATCGTCATCGTCATCGTCATCGTAATCATCATCATCAACATCATCATCATCATCGTCATCATCGTCATCGTCACCATAAGAGGCGCTGGGGTCTTCCTCCAACTCAACTTTGATTGTGTAGGTTCTTCCTTTTTCCACCTCGATCCACTCTTCGAAAACCTCAAAGCCCTCCTTGATAATTTCGACCTGACGGAAACCAGCGAGTACTTTTTTAATCGTTCGGGGAGCGGTACCGACTTTCTTCCCGTCGATAACAATCCGTGCGCCACGAAGATCTTGAGTGCTATCTTCGCCCGCAACGATGCGAACTTGGCCATACTCCAAGGTATTCAGATCAAAGTAGAAGTCTTGACGGCCACCAGACTTTTTCCTAACCTCGATGGTCTCGTAGCTCGGATCGTACCCGCGTTTTGAAACGTACAGAACATACTCACCACTTGCCAAACTTCCCCTATACGGAGTTTTCCCTAGCAGACGACCATTTTTGTCGTTGAGGTAGATTTTGGCGCCCGATGGGTCAGATTCGATTTCTATCGCGTATTTCTTGGCTATTGCCTGGTTGCTCGCTCCCAGAATTACAAGGAGAAGAGCACCCAACGACAAGCGCAAAAACAGTGGCCGTACGGACATTGAGCAATCATACTGGGCAATTGCATGAGACGCTAGGTGTAATGGCGTCAGCTCTCTGGAGTAACGGCTGGTAATCTGGCTTTATTTTACAGCGGGTGGAAGTCGCAAATAGCGAGATAACCAATGGGTCCCTATATAAAAGGGCAGCGTGTCGAGCAGCCCGACAACGAGCTTGAAGCCGTATCCGGAAGCCACATAAATAAGCAGTTGACCAGCGACGCTCTTGTCTGGAGAGATCATAAGAGCTCCAGCCCAATAGTGTGTAATTAATATCACGAAGGTGGTGTCCACCAGTTGGGAGATGAGAGTGGAGCCATTGTTGCGCAACCACAGGTGGCGGCCCTTGGTCAGTCGTTTCCAGAAATGGAAGAGCTGAACGTCTACAAATTGCGCGACTGAATACGCGACCATCGAAGCCAACATGGCGGCGAATGCCAGTTCGCGCATGCCGTCAAAAACCGGGCTTGGGAATCCCGGCAAAATGCCGCCAACCCACAAAATTAGAGCGACCCACAAATTGACGATGAGTCCTACCCAAACGAGGAGGTTGGCTCGCGAGCGGCCATAGAGTTCGGAGATGAAATCGGTACACAGAAATGTAATGGGATAGGGCAATACACCAATGGCGATGACCATGGGAATCTCGCGATTTGTGCCCGGGATATCGAAGCTGAGGTCAACAAATCGAGTGATTCCGATGATGTTGAGCACCGCCAGTGTACCCAAAAACAACCCGGCCAATACCAGGAATACCGCTTCTCGGCGACGGAAGAGCTCGACTTCGCCCAACTCAGGCAGGTCATCATATTGATATTGCCGTGAGGGGAGGAGCTCATTGTCGTTGGATTGGCTGAGCATAGCGGCATAGTACCTTGAAATTCCGCCAGCTTGCCGGTATCACAGTTCCGATCTATGGGGAAACAAGTACGTATACGGGACGGCCGTTATGAGCTGCTTGAAGTGGCGGGCCGAGGTGGAATGGCGGTTGTGTGGCGCGCGAGGCAACACGGTGATGTGGGCTTCACTCGCACTGTTGCTGTCAAGCAGATGCATGATCATCTGACGGAGAGCCAACTCTACATCGACATGTTTGCGGAAGAGGCTCGCGTGTGTGCCACGATGCAAAATCCCAACATGGCGCAAGTCTACGACTTCGTCTGTGAGGATGGAGAGTACTACTTAACCATGGAATGGATCGATGGCATCGATCTGGGCAGTTTGATTCGCCACTTTAGCGAACAAGGGCGTCCGATGCCCTGGGAAATTTGCGCTGCTATTGGTGTTGGCGTGCTGCGCGCACTTGCTGATGTACACGAGCGAGAAGACGAAGAGGGCAATCCTTGTCCGGTTCTACATCGAGATATATCGCCACACAACATTCTGATAACGACTCGTGGCATGGTCAAACTCATCGATTTTGGTCTGTGCTTGGCCGCCGATCGAAAAACAGAGACAACAGAACCAGGGGTAGTGAAAGGCAAGATGTCCTATCTTTCCCCCGAGGTCGTTCAAGGCTTGGTGCCCACTACTCAAAGTGATCAGTTCTCTGTTGGCTCGGTTTTGTGGGAGAGTTTGGCTGGACGAAAACTATTTGACGGGGATACGGATTTTGATGTGTACGCCAAAATTCGCGATGGCCAGATAGCCCCAATTCGCCCCATTCGTCGTGATTTACCTCGTTTGATGATATCTGTGCTGCAAAAGTCCCTGGCGGCAGATCCTGCCAATCGATATCCCAGCGTCCGGGTCATGGGACGAGAGCTCAGTGCCGTACTAAAGACAGCACGAACAGCCAAAGACCTTCATGGCCTCATCGGGAAATCGGTGTGTGATGCCAGAGCTCATTTGGATATGGGAGAACGAACTGGTGAGTCGAACCTGACTCCGATAGCGATCGACTCGGTCGGAATTCCCAACGCAGGTAAACGCTCTCGCGCGGATACTGCGCCTATCGTGCTTCCGGAACAGACGAAAGCAACCACCGTCCCCGAACCACGAAAAGGCCTCTTGCATCGTCTACCCTTTTGGGGAAAGAAAAAGTAATCCTCGCTCGGTAGGGATCAGTAAGAAAAACACTCAACTGTACAACATAGTCCTACACTGCAATTTATCCGTTCTCACGCTATACTACTAAGTCCCCCCATCTGTGGTACCTCCCCCGAACAACACATCCGATTTTGGTAGCTTCACGCTACTGGCAAAACTGGCACGTGGTGATGTTGGCGATTTGTTTCTCGCGCGCAGTCAAGGGGCGGGCGGATTCGAAAAAT
>JAESTW010000618.1 GCA_016763395.1 Kofleriaceae bacterium | reverse complement strand
ATAAGTGGTTTTCCTTCACAATGAGCACTGTCGCTCAGAAGGATCCCAAATGAGAAGAAAACGACGAACCCACAAACCCGAATTTAAAGCCAAAGTCGCCCTTGCTGCCCTTGCTGCCATCGCTGGCGAATTGACCATGGCAGAGATGGTGAAGAAATTTGATGTCCATGCCAATCAAATCACCGACTGGAAGAAACAACTTCTAGCGAGTGCTGCAGAAACCTTTTCAGTCGGAGGTGAACAAGCACCGGACAACACAGAGAAAATCGCAGAGCTTCACGAAAAAATTGGGCAGCTCACGATGGAAAACGATTTTTTAGCCCTGTAAAGAAAAAGGGGGGGCTCACTCGGATTCACGGGCCCAGAGGAAAAAATGGTGAGTCCTGTGCTTCGCCTAGCCCGGTCAACATTTTACTACGAGGCACAATGTGAATCGAAAGCGAGTCAGTGATGAGGCCATTATGGGGCGCTCTCCTGCGTATCAACGGCCAAGCATCGGCAGAAACTAGTTTCTAATGGGAGGAACCTTGCCGGGCTGGATGTCGATCACATTCTTCCCAAGTCGCTAGATGGTGCAGATCATCCGAGTAACTACCAGCTACTTGACTCCTCACTCAACCGGAGCCTGGGCGCTACATGGAATCGCGAGAAGTGCACGATGGCAGGGCTTTACTTCATGCGCAATGGCCGTTGCCGTCTCAGCAAAGTGTGGCCGGTTCCAGGGGGCGGGGTTTTTCTGAGAGGCGGAACGGCCAGTACTGTACATTTGGCTCTTGCCAATGATTTCGCCGTTCGCTGCCTTAAGCACGAAATAGGGTTGGTCTGCGTTAGAAGTGCGACGGTCGTATCGCTCATCGTTAGATCCCATGCCCTGCGATTGTGGCTGCTTACGTCTTCACTCATTAGGCCTCATGACCAGGGCGGTGCATCCAGCGATCCCAACGAGGCTCTTCACCGAATGCTTCGCTGAGGGTATCGATGAAGGCTCGCACTCCAGAGGATAGATAGCGGCTCTCAGGATAGACTGCGTACACGCTGGATTGCTGGGCGCGGTAGTGGACAAGCTGTGGCACAAGCTCACCAGATTCGATGAAGCCGCCCGTCACGAAAGTCGGTAGATAGGCCAGACCGAGGCCCGCTAAGACAGCGTCGCGAGCAGCGTGTGCACTGTTGACGATGTATCGCCCCTCGGCCGAATGCGTATTGGGGCCCTCTTCGCCATCAAAACGCCATTGGCGGGGTTGGTTTCTATCGATGATGCAATGATGCTTCTGGAGATCTCTGGGATGATGGATGGAGTCGTGGCGCGCCAGGTACGCGGGTGATGCGCACAGAACGTGATGACAGGGAGCCAAGCGTTTCGCAAATAGGCTTGAGTCGGGCAGAGAGCCGATGCGAACGGCAACATCGATTCCGTCGCCAACTAGATCGACAAATCGATCACTTAAGACAAGTTCTACTTCGAGTTCGTCATAGCGGGCCACAAATTCGGGCAAGAGTGTACTTAGCTGTTCTTGGGCAAAGGAGACACCAGCACTAATCCGCAAACGACCGCGCGGGATACGCTGCCCCTCTTGCAAGTCTTCTTCGAGTTCTTCTAGGTCGGCCAAGAGCCGTTCGCACTTGTCGAGGTAAGCGGTTCCAGGCGCGGTTAGCGATAGTTTGCGTGTGGTGCGCTGCAACAGCCGCGTCTTGAGGTGGTCCTCAAGTTGGCTTACATACCGGCTAACAGCCGTGGTGGAGAGTTCAAGTTCGCGGGCGGCCCCCGTAAAGCTGCCGAGGCGGGCAACTCTCGTAAACACCCGCATTGCTTCAAATCGATCCATTGACTGTCCCTGTAACAGGGGTAGTGTTTGTCATTTTTTGGTAATTATCAAATTAATCGGGATGGATTATCCTGGGTTCTGAAAGGTAATGAAATACATGAACATCCTCAAGATTGACGCAAGCGCAAACAAAAGTGGCTCTACTGGCCGTGCACTCAGCCAGCGGCTAGTCGAGCGTTTGACTAACAATAGCCAAGCTACGGTGATCCAGCGAGATGCAGACGACACTCTTCCGTTGCTCTCAACAGAGTTGCTTGCGGCACTCTCCACCGAAGAAGACGAGCGCAGTGCTCGTCAACAGGCTTTGTCTGCGCTACCAGAAACACTGACAAGAGAGCTCGAGGCGGCTGATGTATTGGTGATGAGCTGCCCCATTTACAATTTTGGAATACCTGCAGCACTTAAAGCGTGGATTGATTTGGTGACGCGGGCACGGCGTACCTTCAGCTACACCGACAAAGGTCCCATTGGTTTGCTCAGCGACTGTCCCGTCTACCTAATTGTCACCTCGGGGGGCACTCCGATCGACAGTGATATCGATTTCGCCACGCCTTATTTGCGTCACAGCCTGGGCTTTATTGGCTTGAAAGATGTTCGTGTGTTTGATGCCAGTCAATTGATGAACGATGGCGAGCGACGTCTGGCCGCTGTCAAAGAAGTCATTGATGCTGTGAGGGAGATCACAGCCTCGAACTAGGCACTAGTTGCGGTGTTCCGGACCAGTGAAACCCGTGCTCCGGAAGACAGCCGCGTCTATGGCGGCAATCGTTTCTGGTTCTTATGTCGTTAGCTCGAACCGTGTTGGGCGGTACGACGATTAGCTGTCGATTGCCTGTTTTACCCCTGTTGGTCGTTGGGGGTAGGATTCGGAAACTATGTATGGTGAAAGTAAAAATGCGGTTGCAGCCAGGCTCGCACTTCTGGTGTGTGTATCTGCTTGTGGTTCTAGGCAATCCCCAACGGAGCTAGCGGACGCAGGAAGAGCAGACGCCTCGGTGCCAGCTATCGCAGAACCTGAGATTCGTTTTGTTCGCGGCGGACAGACCTTGCTCTCTCGTGGGCCTGGCCAAGTGGCAACGGTCGTCATCGAATCCTCCTACGCTGGGCCACCTGTGCTGGCGCGTGCATGGTCGGACAATCCGTGGGATCTCTTTGACCCGATCTCGAAACAGCACCTTACCGTTTTTCGGACGTCCGGGAATCAGCATGGGCTCTTCGCGGTGAATGGTGACCAGCTGGTCGAGGTTCTCTTCGACGAGCTACCAAGTACGTTGACCGAAGAGCCGCCCGCATGGGGCGTCATGTCGGCCGATGGCATGCTCGTATATCTAAGTACTGGAACACGTGCTTACGTTGCCAAGCGCAAGAGCGAAGCACTCGCCTTTGGCGCCGCGCAAGAACTCGGCTCGGACATCGGAATCATCCACGACGTTTCGCCAGATGGCACCTTGGTGCTTGCCTCCGGGCATTTGCCCATAAAATGGGGCACTCCCACCAACATTGCGGCCCCTCGGCGGGTGGGCATCTTTGAGATCGACGAGGATGGCCGGGTGACCCGCGACGTTTCCGCTGAGCACCCACCGTTGAATGACTACATGCAGGTTCCGACATTCTTAGGGGATAGTCGCGGACTTCTCTACGAAGGGGATGACGACATCGACACAGGTGACAGACTCTTTCTGTATCGCTTTGGCTCCGAGGCCGAAGAGTTGTTTCCGACTCCACTACAAGACCAAGACTTCAACACCCCCTGCGCGATGTCCGACGGACGCATCGCGTTTTGGGAGTCAGTGCCAGGCGAGTACTTGTTGCGTCTTTACGACCCAGAATCAGATACAACAGAAACGGTGTACGACCAATGGTTGCCGTTTACCGGTTATGTGCGCTGTCGATAGACTCAGTCATCCCACAGCGAATCGCCCAAAGCGAGCCGCCTTGTAACCTAGAAGGCTTGACGCGCCACTACACTCCTAATGAAGTTACTTTACACGTTTGCTCTGGTTTTCATGGTCTGCGGCGGTGTTGCTTGTTCAACGGCGACGGTAAATCGCCCGTATGCCCCAGACTCTGATAAGGATGGCGTACCAAACAGTGCTGATCTATGCCCAAACGAACCTGAGGACTATGACGGGTATCTAGACGCGGATGGCTGCCCAGATTTCGATGGGTCTGACCACGCGATTCTTGATGTAGAGGACCGTTGTCCGATCGTTCTCGATTGCGAAGGGGGCATCAGCGACTTCGACGGATGTCCCGACGTCTTTCTAGTCTTTGAGCGTAACGGCACTGCACTCACGAAGAAACATCTCGAGATAATCGACGAGCTGGCCGAAGAAATTATGACCCGCAAGATGGTCAAGAGGCTCCGCATTGACGGGTACTTCGCAACGGACGAGGCGGCGGCCCTCGCTGCTCAGCGTTCGGAGCTTGTGCGTGAGCGCCTCATCGCTCTCGGGGTTGCGTCAGTGATGCTGACGATGCGAGCAGCCGATGTCCCGGATGGGGCGAGCGGCTTCGTTTCCTTCTTTGCACTCGAGTGCACCTAGTAGGCGTGACGATGCCATCTATGGAATACCAAGCGTATCGGTTGCGTTTCAGAGCACTATGAAGCCATGTTTCTCGTGTGTTGTGGGAGCGATCCTGTTTCTGTCTGAGGTGCAACCTGCGGTACCAGCGCCCAGCGGCCGCGAGATCCTTTTCGTCAGCAACATTGACTCGGATACGTCAAAAGCGGCAATCGCACTTTTCAGGGAGGACGAATGGACCCCGGATTCGGCCTGCAAAGACACTCGGCTGCCGAGCAAGTCGGGCGTGCGATGCCAGTACAAAGTAAGCGGTGAAGTTCGTATTGGCACAGAGATTTTCTGGGCGGGGATGACGGTTGACTCTGGCGAGCATGAAGGCATGTCCCATCGCGGAGAGGAGGTCGTTATCGCCCGCCTCACAAAAGACGGAGGGCTTGGTCCCATCCATGTCTTGAAGCAGTTTGACAAGGTCGTGGAAGATGCCTTCAGTGCCATCAAGATGCGCCGGTACTGGACTGGCGACATTGACGGAGAAGCCGGGGGAGACCACGAGTTGTGTATCGAATCTGTCTCAGAAAAGGGGCCTGGTCTCTTTGGGGTGATGGAGCTGGATGATAGAGGTTGGCGTTGGTTTCCTGTGGTTCGCTCACGGGGAATAACGGCCTGGGCGGTGATGGGAGACCGAATCGTGAGGCGGTCCTTTCTCGATCAAAAGTGCCCAAGACGAGGGTATCGTTTTTTTGTGACGCCTCGAAGGGGCAGAGACTCTATGGACTGGCGTCGGCAAGTCCAAGGGAAAGACCGAGCTGGCATCACCATTGGAAAACGTAGAGCGCGTTGGCTCTCTCGCTAAAAGCGCCCATGGTCTGGCTTCAGAACAGTCATGGGTAAATGGAGTTCTCTCGGTGAACTACCTAGCTCCTTGGCCAAAACCAAGAAAGTGTGGCTCGAGGAGCGTGTCCCAAGAATCCGAAATACGCTTGTACTCCTCAGGACAGCGCTCTGCTCGCTCTTCTGGAAGGTCGCCGTCGTCTACGAGGTACGCGTACTTCTCGGGATTCGAGCCGTACACCATACAGATGACGTTGTAGAACCGTTGGGCGGAAAGAGAGTGCTCATCCCAGTAGGCGAGGTCTCGAAGGTTGGTCTTTTCTGCTTCCAACATGAAGGCCGTGGCGCCGTCCAAGGCCATCTGCTGACCCTCCTCACCACTGGCGATCATGACCACCGAAGCCAGGTTATCTACCGAGTCTTCTTCCTTGCCAGTGACCGGCAGTTTTAGAACATCGACCAAGGCGTGCCCCAGTTCGTGAAAGATCGTGAACATCGTGGCCCCAATCATCGCGTTAAACGCGAGGTCCTCCTCGGGGTCTTCTTTAAAAGCGTTGTCGTAGTCCTCAAGGAAGGCCTCCATGAGTTCGTAACAGATCTTGATGTGCCCTATTTCTGGGTCGTAGTACGCATTCGGCTCGCCACAATCGCCGAACTCGATCAGGATGTCCTTGGGCATCGCGATCAACGCATTGAGGTCGGTAGCCATGTCTTCTAGAAGCTTGTTTTCCTTGAAGTAGGCATCGAGATCCTTGTTCTCGGTCATGCCGTACTTGAAGGTGAAATCACCCTTATCAACTTGGCCCTTGATTTCCGTCTTTTCGGCGTCTTTCTTGGGCGCCTCTGTCTTGTCGGACTTGGCAGTGGCCTCAGCTGTGGGGAGAGAAGATTCCTCCTTTTTGTCGTTCTTCTTGCTGCAAGAAGAAGCGGACAGGGTGACAACTAGGACAGACAAAAGAGTAGGGCTTAGGCGCATGCAAGGCATCCTTGCAAGATTTCGCACTCAATACCACGATGAGATTAAAGTGATTGGCGGCGGCTCGCCTCTGTTGCCGAGTCGCGGCCAAGCGCCCCCCAACAAAACCCTCGGGGTTGCCTCCGTGATGCTGACGATGCGAGCAGCCGATGTCCCGGATGGGGCGAGCGGCTTCGTTTCCTTCTTCGCACTCGAGTGCACCCAGTAGGCTTTGGCTCGAGGTGGAACTCAGATAAGAAGGACTGTGCGAGCACTGAGAGCGACATGCAGCAGCAGCGCTGATTTGCTCGCGGGCCCGACACTACAACTATTACTAATTGGCGAATCGTAAGCCACTGGCAAGGCATCCAAAGAGATGCTCGGTTGAAAGGTGAAAGAAGTAAATGAAGAGTTGGCAGAAACTACCACCAGGACAACATGAAATTGACACTTTCCCCAGGTTTGGCCTTACCCAATTTGCATCGCGATGCCCAAGCGATCTCCCGCCAGTAACGGTTGCGGTTTCTGGAGAGGTTGGCAGCGAACTTCGCCTATACGCACAAGACCTGGCCACACTTCCCAGGATTGTGCAGAAGAGTGATTTTCATTGTGTAACCACCTGGACCAAGCGCGGCCTGCTTTGGAGCGGTTTTCGCTTTAGGGATTTTTACCAGTCTATCGTGCTTCCCCAAGCACAACCAACCCTGGCGCGAGCACGTGCTCGCCTATGAGAAATCTGGTGGTCGACGTACTGAAATGTTGTGACACCAATGCTAGAAGTGACCATCTTGATTTTGGGGGTGAGCTTCGGTGACGGCTTGGGAGACGTAGCCTGCACAGGTTTGGCCGTCGCTCCCCATCACTGCAACAATATACCCAATGCCGCCGATGCCCTTAGTCTCAGTACTCGTCGATAGGTAGGTCCCTCCGGGGACGCGACCGATAACGTTTCGCTGGTCTTCTATGCTCCAATTCGCGTTGGCGCGGATGCGGACAAAACCGAGTGAATTCTGTGGTACGTAAATACAATCATCGTAGTCGGACAAGTTTCCCAATGGACGCGAGCTCGCGGCGAGCTTTCCCTCTTCGTCTATTGGCTTCCCCGAACCACAGGTGCCCTGCATTGCTACTGTTCGGGGTTTTTCTGAGCAGCCTTTCACTTGCTGTCGATCCACTTGCTTGGTTTCTTCTGGGGCATCGCAGCCCGATGAATCGTCATTGCTGCAGCTGGCCACTAGTGTGTAGCCTAGGGTCAACATTGCGAAAATTGCAGCTTTCATGGCGCCTGTAACGCGGGACCAGCCCGTGCTATTCCTTCGTCCGAATATTGATTGCGCAGCTCACGTCTCCCGGACTTGGGATCTTGTCCGGTGCACCATTTCGTTCATCAGAGCTCACTCCTTGT
>JAESTW010000617.1 GCA_016763395.1 Kofleriaceae bacterium | reverse complement strand
GTTTGTTTAGTTCTTCAGTAAAGATTGGAATCGACCCGTTCGAGTCCGAGACCACCAAATGGTAGTGATTGGACAGGAAGACTGCGCTATGAACCTCGATGCCCGATCTCCGCTGTGCCAATGCCAGGCAATACCGAATGCACGCATTTATCTTTGTGGAAGGACGCAGAAAGAAGTAACCCTGCGAAGTTTTGCGAGTAACAAGATAAGTTTGAACCTGAAGTATCTGTCGTGGATACATATTCGTGCGTATCGACAATACGGTCACCAGAGTTGCGCGATTGTGAAAATAATGTGAATTAGTCTGCTGGCGACGGACTTGGCGCGGACCAAGTACACAGTATCGGCAAATTGTGGGTATAGTTGCGTGCCAAAGCTCGTCGGCGTGGGAAACAACCGATGCAGCATCAAATGTGATACCCACAGTTCCTCTGCCAATGAGCAAATCCCCCACCAGCTACTCGGATCTCGCCGATCGCGTTGTCCGACACTACAAGAAGACCAAGCGTGACTTACCTTGGCGAAAAAATCGCGCAGCGTACAAGGTGTGGATTTCTGAGATCATGTTGCAACAAACTCGGGTCGCAGCGGTCATTCCGTACTACGAGCGCTGGTTCAACCGTTTTCCAACGGTAGAAGCACTAGCCAACGCTCCGCTCGATGACGTGTTGGCACACTGGTCCGGCCTTGGCTACTACAGTCGTGCTCGAAACATCCACACAAGCGCCAAAGAGCTTCATCAGCACTACGGCGGACAACTCCCCCAAGATGCAAAAGAGTTGCGCTCACTTCCAGGAATCGGACGTTACACGGCAGGCGCGATTTCTTCGATTGCGTACGGAAAGAGAGAACCACTGGTCGATGGCAATGTTGCGCGATTGCTCTCGCGAGTGTTTGAAATCGAAGAAGACATTAAGTCGACTTCGGCTATCAAACAGCTTTGGGAGCTGTGCACAAAAATGGTACCAGCCGGTTCTCCTGGCGAGTTCAATCAAGGATTGATGGAACTGGGGGCTTTAGTCTGCCTTCCGAAGAATCCCAAATGCGGTCACTGCCCACTGGAGCCGGTCTGTTTGGCGCACGCACACGATCGGACAGGCGAACTCCCAGTTCAGGCAAAACGAAAAAAAGACTCGGACAAGCCACTGCTGGAGCGAGATGCCCTCTTCGTGATTCGCAGAGGGAAGATACTACTCGCGCACCGCGTTCCCAAAGGCCTCTTTGGTGGTCTCTGGGAACTTCCACAGACGCCATCTCGCCCAGAGCTGGCCGGGCTACTCTCCCTCTCTCTCTCGTTTCACGGCAAAAAACCAGGCATGGTTCACAGCCAGGTTCTCAGCCACAGGCGGCTGTGCATTCGTGTCTGGCCGGCATCTGCCGAAGGCCGGACAAAACTGGCTGCCTCCACAAGCTATCAGGCGTTAAAGTGGTATCCTCTTTCCCAGCTCACCACTCTTGGGATTTCGTCAGCCAGTAAGGCCATCTTTCAAAATATCGCAGAGTTACGGGCAATCAATCGAGAACAACAATGAACGACCAAGCAAAAGCACAGAAGCTATTCGAAGAGGGCTATGCGAAAATCCTCGAGGGCATCGGGACACTCGGCTACCCTGTAGAAACAGACGCCAACTACGACGGCACTGCACTTCGCGCAGCCAAGGGTCTTGCGCAACTGATTCTCCCAATCCCGGACGTCGAGACAGAGGTCAAGGACATGCTGACCAAGACCTTCCCAGCCAAATACAAGGACATGGTCATCAGCAAGCACAACGTCGCATTTGGTGTATGCCCCCACCACCTGTTGCCGGTGATCTACCGTATCTCCGTTGCCTACATTCCCACGAACAAAGTACTCGGAATTTCCAAGTTGTCCAGACTGGCAAAACTCTTGTCCCGAGCTCCGATGCTACAAGAAGATCTAACTCACGAACTTTCTCGAATTTTGTACGAGGACTTGCAGAGTGACGGTTCTGCCACCTATGTCGAAGGATTACACATGTGTATGGCGTCCCGCGGGGCAGGCGCTCACGAGACTCGGGTCGTCACTAGCGCAATGCGAGGCGCATTTCTCGATCATCTCTCGACCCGACAAGAGTTCATTAACCTTGTCACCACTAGCCATCCAACTCTGATTTGATGTCTCCCGATCGGGACTACTGGAATTCGTGTCGCTTCGATACAAGCTTGAGCGGTGGACAACGCGGACATTACGCAAGTTGGTTCCAACGAGCCAACCACCCCACGCGCGCTCTCGCGTTTTGAATTCGTTACACGATTTTTGGCCCCCGCGATGCGAGACTTCCATCCGAAGGCGAGTTATGGGCCGTCTACTTCGATGGCGAATCAAAGAAAGTCACTGCCGTAAAACAAGAATTCCAACTCGCGGAATGTGAGTTTTCAACGTCCAGACTCGCCCATCGCATTGGCTCTTCTGAGTTGGAGCAATTCTCGTTACACGGTCAGGCCACCGGACAAGGCCACAACATAAAATGGGTTCTGCAGTACACCAGCCCGCAGCCACCACTCTTGTTTTTGCCAAAGGCGCTATACGATACCAAGCTACCCGCCGCAAAGAGTGTAGTCGGCTCTCCCTTGGCCCGGTTCACAGGTACGCTGGAAGTAGATGGCGAAACCGTTGAAATCGATGACTGGCTCGGAAGCCAGAATCACAATTGGGGCTCAAAACACACCGATGAGTACGCTTGGGGACAGGTCTCTAGCTTCGACAACGACCAAGATATATTCTTAGAGATAATCACTGCGCGGGTAAACATTGGGCCAAAATTTCTGGGCCTACGCAGTCCTTGGATGACCCTCGCCGTACTGCGCATCGACGGAGAAGAATTCACTTTCAACAGCGTTGTGCAGTCCCTGAAAGCTCATGCCCACTACGAACAGTTTTCGTGGAGGTTTCGCTCACAGGCTCGGAACTGCAGAATCCAGAGCACCATCGCTGCATCGCCACAAGCATTCGTAGCTCTTCCCTATCGCAATCCACCTGGCGGACAAAAGCTTTGCCTAAACAGTAAAATCGCGACCTGTACCCTACGAATCCAGAAAGCCGGCCAGCCCCCGCGAAAGCTCGTCGCCAAAACCGTGCTGCCTTCGAAATTCTCACAACCCGACAATCAGCACGACGTGCCAGTGCTGCGCACCTAACAACAGCAACCCACCCTTAGAATTGCACTTGAGGTTCAGCCTCACGCAGCAACAAGGAACGCACAGATGCGATAGTATCCGCGTATGTCGCCAACGCTCATCGAGTCTCTTTGTTCATGGGCGATTTCGTTGCGGGCCGAAGATGTACCACCACGAATCTTTGAGGCGGCAAAAATTCAAATCCGGTCCGTACTGGCCGCGACCTTCGCCGGCTCACAAAGTGCTACCGGCAAGCAATGCAAATTCGCCGCCCTCCAGCTGTCAACACACGGCAAGGCAACGATCCTTCCCACTGGAGAATCCGTCGCCCCCTACGCGGCAGTGCTAGCCAACGCCGCTTTTTCCATGGTGCACGATTTTGATGACTACCTGTTCTTGGGACACACCGGACACTCCGCAGTTCTCGCCTCATTGGCCGTCGCCGAAGATGTAGACGCCAGCCTGGGCGACATGATCTTGGCGCAAATTGCCGCAAATGAAGTTGCCGGACGCCTCGGTGCCTATGTCGCAATCGGCCCGCAAAACGGACAACTGTGGGCGCACATTCACTTGGCAGCGGCCGTCGTCGCAGGTGCTCGTCTGTACAAAATGTCCGCAGCGCAAGCCGCAGATGCGTTGGCGATCGCGTTCCACCAGCCTCCCTTCACCCTATTCTATGGCTTTATGGCGTCTGAAGCGAAAGCCATGACAGCCGCGCAACCCACAGCAACAGGCCTGTACGCCCTGTCCTTGGCCAAAGCTGGAATGCGTGGAGGGCGCGAAATCCTAGAACATCGACGAGGCTTTGCCACTCACTTCGCATTTATCCCAGTAGAAGAAACCCTGCGCGGCCTTGGGTCTTCTTGGGTTCTCGACACCTTGTCGTGTAAAATCTACCCTGGTTGCGCCTACATCGATGGGCCAGTGGACGCGGTGCTAAAGGCGACAGGCGGACGG
>JAESTW010000616.1 GCA_016763395.1 Kofleriaceae bacterium | reverse complement strand
GTTTACAGTCTTTGGGGGTGTCGGTAACGGGCGTGTACGACCGCAAAAAGCCAGCCGTTGTTGTACGCCAGTGCGCTGGCCTCAAACTCGGTTTTGCCGCATGGACTCACTGGAGCAACTCTCCCATCAATTTCAGCAATCCCGCGCCTATGCAATCGAACGAAGCCCTCTCTTTCTCATGGCGGCAAACGCGAGATGCTTTGGGCTTGGACACCTTGGTCGCCGGCCCGCATTGGGGGTGGGAGTTTCAGCATTTTCCCCAGCAAGAGACCTATGACTCAGCCGGCAAGCTTGCCAGTAACGGCTTTGATGTCATTGTCGGTCATCACCCTCACGTGGTGCAGCCCATCGACTGGTTTCCCGGTGACCGAGGTCCAAACACTCCCCCCACCCTGTGCCACTTCAGTTTGGGAAATCTCTTCGGGCGTACATTGAGTTGGCCACACCGGTTGCTCCATCTTCTAGAGGTTGAACTCGCCACTTCTGGTGCCCTAAAAGGCCGCTGTATCGCTTATCGTTGTCACCCAATCGTACAGCTCGGTGCTGGTACCCATACCAAACTCGTCCCCCTCCGTGATGCACCAGCGCACTTGCAAATTCGAATGCAAGAGCGACTCGCGCGACTCTTTGCAGTTCCTAAAAGTGACTTTGCCACATAGGTAATTTTCTGAAGAGGACTCCCCAACATAATCCCCGGACATGGCGGCGCTCAGGTTGTCCGGGTTTCAATACGCTCTCGCAACCATGGCAACGTGGCGTGGATGTATGGGAAGGCCGCATCGCTGGGTGGATCACCATGCGAATCCCGTCCCAAAGCACTCCACATCACCCTTTACTGCGCGTATTGCACAAACCCCTGCGTCGAGAAGTGCATACGAGGCCGGTTTGAATGGGACATCAAAACCGGTGGGAAACGCTGGCCCCCAACAGGATACCGTTTTGTCTGCACGTTCTGCGCAGTGATTGAGGTACGTAGATCGGAGCGAGACAAACGTTCCTTCGGGCGGGGGCCCTTGGTAAGGATTCGAGCCCCAAACTAGTAAGAGGCCGTCTTCGCGCAAGGCCGCAGCTGAGTGTCCCCCCAATGCCAATTCCTTGAACTTGCCGTTAGGAGGACGAACCGGTTTGCGTGCTCCGCGAATTGAGCCCCAGCAACGGATCTTTCCCCTGCGCTGCAAACCGCAGCCATAGTCGAGTCCAATCTGAACCTCTATGAACTTGACTCCCTTCGGTGCAGTGTTGAGAACGTGTTTTCGCTGCTCCGTCTTCGCTGGCCAGCGCCCATACACATCTTCACGCATGATCGTCCAGTGGCCCCCCACAGCGCCAAAGGGCCGGACGTTGCCCTTGTCCGTTTGCAAGCCCGTACGGCTATCCCCCATTGCTGATTGGTAGACGATTGTTGACACGTGCTCAACACCCAGTAAGTGTTGGCTGTCGATGCCAGGCGAGAGAATGCCATTGCAGAAAACGCTGTGGTCGTCACGACGAGCACAAATGCGCCCACGAGCGGTGCGGAGCTCAACAAACGTCCCTTCGATCTGCCCAAGAGTCGGCCCTACAAGTGCTCCGTCCTCAGTGATGCCAACCAGTTCAATCAAATGGCTGTTGACATCGTAGCTACCTGTAGCAGTGGCGAAAGAACCAGAAGTGCCTTCTACATCTGCTAATGGGCAGTCCCACTGTCCGCCTCGGTGCATGGCACAAAGGGTCGTATTCGAAGTGATCTGCACGATGTCTGAGCCGGGGAAAACGCGCGAGGTAGAAGTTCGTGACTCAGGAGCGCGGTTCCGTACCCAGTCACGACAAAGCACAGCCCCGTCCGAGGACAAGGCACACATCTTCTTATCGTCCTGGCGTACCTCAACGAAGTCGCCGGGGATTCGAAATTGTGATTTAGGATCGCCATAGGAGGCTTGTGCGTGCTGCCGAACCCACGAGCTGTCAGAAATGCACAGTGCTCCCGACTCTTCGATGGCACAGATTCCACGCCCTCCTTGAAGGGCGACAATGCCCTCCGCTACAACACGGCGGACGGGGATGTCTCGCACCTTGAGATCAAGGAGCATAGGCCGTGGAAGAAGGCAATCAAGTGCACCGGCCTTGGTTCGTGCGCACACCGCTCCCAGACTGCTAACGATTTCTTCATAATTCCCATCGAACTTTGGAACTTCTGTAAGCCTCTGGTCCTGCCCCTGCCAGCATACGACTTGCCCGCTTTCGCGACGTGCGCAGAAGCCGCGGCGGTGCCCAACAATCTCAGCGAACTCGCCAGCAGGGGCACCTTTATCCACTCCGGTCGGCGTCGCACTAAGCACCATCTGGCGGCAGACAATCTCGCCCGCTGCCCCGATTATGCAAAAGCCGTCCTCTGTGACAGCAAGACGCCTCGTGGAGTGTCGGTCCACGGAGGCGGGCCCCATCGCCTCCAATGGTGACGACGAAGGCTGTCCGTGCGCGGCAATGGGAGACTTCTTAGTTGAAGATGCGCCCATACAGCCCAGTAGCCCGACGGTGAGTAAAACGAAAACCGCGTTTTGATACAGACTCATAGTAGGTCAAAGTCGAGTGCAAACAACAGGCCATTCGCAGTACGGGCGTTCTGAGGCGGGCCAGTGTGAAGCGATGGTCACAACTGTGAATCGTAGGCAGTATTTGCCGCCGCTACGAATCGCGCGCTAGAGAGCGTCTTGAGCAGTCACCGTTGCTCGATCAAAAGTATCTCGACCACATGCCTCTGGAGAGGCAACGCCATTCCATGAACCGCGAAGGCTTAAACGTCACCACTTCCACATTATGGGATCAAACTCGGGCGCTTGCAGTGCGTATACTCGCGAGTATGGGAAGCACAGAGATTGTAATGGAGTCGCAGGTTCGGGCGCCGATCGAGGCGGTGTTTGAAGCACTGACCGACCACGAGGGAATGTCCGACTGGCCTGGCGTCTCTGCGGCAACGCTGATCACCGAGGGAACTCCGAGAAATGGAGTTGGTGCTGTGCGCGCCATTGTCGCTCGAGGACTAACTCTGCACGAAGAGATTGTACACTTCGAAGCCCCCAATCGCTACGATTACACCATCATCAAGGGCTTGCCAGTCAGGCACCTCGGCTCTGTCCGGCTTCGCAGCGAGGGAGAGATTGTGCATGTTGAGTGGAAGGTTGTTATGTCCAGCCGCATTCCCTTTTTGGCACAAATCGTAGGGAAACTTCTTCGCCAAGGCCTGCCCAAGGCGCTTGAACACGTCAAGCGTGAGATAGAGTCGGACAAGTAGGCTCGAGCCCCTAAAGCTCCTTGGCTTCAATGCGGCGATTCTTTTGTCGTCCTGCGTCCGAATCGTTCGATGTAATGGGCTGCTCATCTCCGTACCCTACTGCCTCGATTCGGCTGCCATCGATTCCCATTCCGACTAAGTACTCCTTACACGCATTGGCACGCTTCTCGGACAGGGCCTTGTTTTTGCGCGCAGATCCAACATTGTCCGTATGACCGGACACCTCAATTCGCGCGCTCTCTTTGTAAGTCATGTACTCAACCACACCGTTGAGCCTCTCGAAAGATTCGGGGAGAAGGTCTGAGCTGTTGCTAGGGAAGTTGACGCCCTCAAGTCGAAACACGGGTTTGGGTTTCTCCACCGGTGGCCGTGCTGCCTCACCCGGTTTTACCGGCTCCGGCGGCGACACTCTTGCAACTCGCGTATCCACCCAACGTTTGAATCGCAGCGTCAGCTTGATGTTTTGCCGTGGATCTCCACTGACCGTAACCTTGGCTGTAATGTCTTTCTGGCCCAGACTGAGGTATACAAGTTCATAGGTTTGTCCGACGGGAACTAAGACTTCTCCGTAGCCAGCGGAGTCCGTCTCGCCAGTATAATACTTTTTCCCATCCTTGGATTTCATCGAGATGACAATGCCAACCACTGGCTCATCCTTGCTCTTGTCGACCACAAAGAATTTCATCGCGGCGTGAGTTGCCGTCGCCTTGATCTTCGAAGGGGTAGCGCCGTGAGCTTTCCCCGCAGTAGTTGAGTGCTGCGTCTTAAACTCCATTGACGAGGTAGAAGAAGAAGGCGAGGAGGAGGCTGAGTCAGCACTTTCTTGTTCAGATTCGGATGACTGGGCGGAACCTGTGCCCATCGTCGAATCTTGATTGGCAGTAGATCCTCCACCGCAAGCGAGTAAAAAGAGGGCTCCACAAGGTAGATATCGAAGGGGTGTCATTTTCAACAAGTCTCCATACGTTCAAACTGGGTTACGAGGTGGCTAGTACACCTGCTCACCGCTAGGATTTCCAGACATGATACATGCTGGAATGCTGTAATATTAGCATCTTATTGCGCCTTAGATCTTGGTACGGCCCCTGCTTGTATGCCTGAATATGAAGTTCCTCCTGGGTATAATGGCCACACTGCTTGCCGGCAGTCTTGTGGCTTGCGACGCGGATGCAATCTCTGATTCAGCTACAAACTGTGATGAAGCTACTTCAGAAATGCAAGATTGCATGGCGAAATTGGGACAAGAAGGCTTCTCACCAGCCGAATGCGAGGCCCTAGTCGACAATGCAAGCCGGCTCTGCTCCTCTGATAAGGCTGATGGATTCGGCGGATGGATGTGTGATGCCGGGGCACTGAGTTTTTGTGACGTTCCCGTTTGCGACGCACCACCAGTGGTATCGAGCGACGTCTGTGATGACTACATTGGCGCGGATGGCTGCGCATCTTGTGACTACTACCTCTGCAAAGAGGCAAATGAAAACACCTGTGGCAATGACGGATATTTCGTCGGATTTGGCCACAAATACTGCGAGCGGCTCACCCTAGTCACCGAGCCGCGCCTCTCTGCTGCCGGGCAAGCTTGGTCCGCAGCGACCCGAGAATGTCTTATGATCGCATTGGAACGCGATTCTTCTGCCAGCGATAGTTGCGATGAGATCCAGACAATTGCGTTTGACTCTCACCCCGACTGCTATGTCGACATGGGATTTTGCGACCTTCCCATTGGCGATATGTTCAGTGTGATCACAACCATCGACGTAGACGACTACCAATTGCGCCAACTTCTCGGTGTTGGCGTCGGCTGCTTGTCCGAGTGGCTGTAGTCACAATTTAATCAAATTGAAATAGAGGTGCGCATTTGTGCGTTCGCTTTGGTACATGATTAGGGCAATGAGAATGAACACGTACCTCGCCTTTCTACCCGTCGTTGCTCTGGCATGTGCTGCAAAGACGCCGGAGCCTGTGACAAATGCCATCACACCTCCGCAATCAGAAGAGGCCGATCCGGGCAAAGGCCAAGTGTCGCCCGCCATAGGAAGTGCAATCTTCGTAGACGGCAACGGCCTCGGCATACTCGAAGGAGATAAACGACGGTGGCTGTTGCCGAAGCAAGAGATAGGATTTTGCGCAGTCGACAACAAAGCCCAAGTCGTTTGGTTGGTCGTCGGACAACGACTGGCCACCTACGATCTAGTCGATTCAAAGCTTCGATACATGAGTCCCGAGCTGGAAGGTGGCATAGGTGATATTCTTATCAATCATGGAGATGAACAAATCGGCGGAGAGAACATGGTCGACCCGACGATATACCTCGGTGTTTTCCTGGGCGACAAAATCCAATTTAAGTCCGTAGTTGGATGTGATGGAGATGGCGCATGGTACTGCTACGAAAACTTCGACGGAGAATCGGCGGACGATTGGCCACTCATTCCTGAACTTGCCAAGAAAAAATCCGCTTACGATGCAGTCACCGCAATAGACAAGGACTATCTAATCTCGCTGAGGACCCGCGGACAGAATCGCAAGTTGTGGAGCGAGATCCCTACAGAAGAGGCTCCTCGGGTATCAGTCCCCGTTGCTGCCTGCGATGAAGAACCAGGAGAATGCGGACAGGCGACTCACCTCAATGAGCGGTACTGGCGAGTTGTCGTCTCCAATGCCAGAGGCGATTATTACCACCAAGACGAGCAGCTATACGACTCGGTGAACAAGGAGTTCATCGACGCGCGAAGCGGACAACGGTCTCAGGCTCCGAGCAAGGACTCTGGCGGGATCACGGGCATGCTAGTCTCCCCTGTGGGTGACCAAGTTCTACTTCACGATACGCTCCTGCCCCTCGAAGGTGGCAAGCTAACGACAGTAGACGGCCACTTCTGTGGCTGGGTCGGTGGCGGATTTCGCATCCCCGGCCCATTCGGATAGGGTTCCGGACATTGGAATAGATGTCCGGGCAAGTTCTTTCCGGGCAAGTACTGAACTTGTCCGGAAATGGTCATTAGTACCAGTTCACACCTAGAGTTACCGCTGTCTGCGAAATTGTAAAGTCGTTATCATAGCCGACGGCACCCAAGCGCAGTTGCACGTCGACGGCGAATCTGTTGGAGTGAAGGACTTCGTAACCAATTGC
>JAESTW010000615.1 GCA_016763395.1 Kofleriaceae bacterium | reverse complement strand
TTTACCAAGATTGGAAACTCATCACTTGCCAGCCAAATCGACTGGCGGTGTTTTTCTAGCGACATCAACACAGGATGCTTCATTGCCTATTACACTGCACGTTGCAATCTTCGCAGTGAATTCACGATATCCGGACAGGAACCGGCCTTTGACGAAGTTGCCGAGATGTTGTTGGCGCGTTGTACCGAAGGTACTGCTAACTACTATGCAATTGCCCACGTATACGCTGAGCCCAAAATACTCCGGCATTTGAGCGATGAGGACAAAGGTATATTATTGGCTAATTGGTACGAAATTCTCGTAAGGATTGCGTCACTATTACAAGAAGTTTGGAGCAAATCCAAATCGCCAAAGAAACGATGATCGTGCGTTCTGGAAACGATTCCAGTACGTGGAACCAAACTGCGAATGCGTGGAACAAAGCCCGGCGCTCTTGGATTGGGCTCCTGTACGCACTCGGCATGGATTCCGTCTTGGACGCAATCTGTCCGGGAAAAGTTCTTCGCCTGATGGCTGGGGATGTAGCAGCATGGCATCGAAACTCTGGTGGTGGGTTGGATCCGGACACTCGGGTTTGGAATGCTGTGCCACTGCCCTGGGAAGTACTCAAAGGACACCGCCGTTGTACCCGGAAAACCGTGCAGTGGGCCTGTCGTGAGTTCGGTGTATCGCCAGAGAAGCGGGGTTGGATCGCTCCACCTCCAACTCGAAAGGCGGTGCCATTTCGCCAGACGCCAGAACTTGTTCACGGCGTAACTGTTAGTAGCCCTGCTCTTGCTGCTGTACTCCGCAAGGCCGGTTGGTTCTCCGGCAAAGCAACTTAACCAACAATAGAACGATTCGCTTCGAAGTAGCTCAGTGGTAGAGCAACCGGCGCTTAACCCGGTTGGACGCAGGTTCGAGCCCTGTCTTTGAAGCACTTTTTAGGCGCTGGGATAGCTCAGTGGTAGAGCAGTTGGCTCCGGTCCGACTGGACGCAGGTTCGAGCCCTGCTCTCAGCGCCGTTTTTTCGGACACACTCTGTCCACGATCCCCGGTCCTCACCCAAGCCAGTACTCAGGTCAGTGTCCGGGGTACCTTTCCGTGTTCGAGAAAGGATATCGCCTCGTGGGCAAACCGCGTGATCCACCGCTGCCGAATTGGGGATGCAGCAATCTTCACAAACGCCAAAATCGGAGTGAGTTCGCCGGTAGCCTGAGCCTCCTCAAAAGCGACTCTACAGGTCTTGATGAGATGACCCACTACAATTGGTTTGGAACTGTGGTCGGACATCGCGAAGTCTTCGCAGTATGCTCGAAGCTCCGCCTGGCAATCGCCGCTTGTACAATAGCCAATCGTGCGAGTAATGGCCTCTTGGGCCGCCTGCTCCGCAATCGCATCGGTGACCTCGGCCAGACTGCCCATGCGCTCTCCTCCAGTACCTAGTGACAAGCGGTCTTCTATTCTAAGATCCAGGGTTTTCGCATTGTTGACAAATCGTCCGGCGAAGAGAAGCAGCTTGAGTACTTCCGGGCGATCAAATCTATCTAGACTGCGGCGAACCGCGCTAGCGAAAGTAAGAATGTGAGTCACTGCTAGCCACCCTTCTTGTACTGTGCTGCTCGCGTCGATTGCCGGATCAAAGCGCAAGATCCTTTCACTGGCAGCCAGTGAAATAGCGTCCACAATCGACTTTCGCGCAAGCCCCGTGCGAAATGCGTTTACGAGTGCGTCGAAGGCTTCGGTTCGACTCCCGTCCAATAGCACTAGGCGAAGTTCTGATATCTCATTGTCGTTTGCGCTTCGAACAGGAGTCTCATACATCTCGGACAGTTCCGAGTCGATACCCGCCAAACGCAGGCTGAACCACTTCCACTGCGGCAGGAGTTCTTCGCGGGTCTGATTGACTATTCCGAACAAAAGCGCGGGAAGAAGCTCGCCAGCCTTGTCCCAACCAAGTTTGCCCAAGAGCTCAAACGCTTTCTGGGTGTAGATGAGCGCGTGGCCAAAGCCGAGAAAATGGTCGCTACAGAGATGGTAAAACCAGGATTCGATCACGCTGGATTGCACGCCGGACTCAATCGCTCCTGCTAATAAGGCCTCTGCTTCCAATGCCTTTTCATTTTCGACAAGCCCGCGCAATACAGAAAAGAGCTCTGGCGCGGGCATGTCGGCATCCGCGCGGGCCAAGATTTCCCTGTCCGGTTGTCGCACATGAGAATCGGCGGCCAGCTCCATTCCCTGTAGAACGGGAACCACTGCCTGTAGCCCAGGATAGCGGTCCAAAACAGCGAGAGAATCTACAATTACTGGCAAAACGTGCGTCGTGCCGTATTCGCTGACCTCTGCATCGTACTTCACGGCCAAGTATGCGACCTCCTCTGGTGGCACGCCAAGCTGCAAAAGACGGACAACATCCCGTGCTACTTGCCCCATGCGGTGCGAGCGCAGTCCCTCACGCAAGCTCGCGCCTATCTCCACAATTTTCGTAGTGACACTCTCCTCGGCTAGATTTAACTCAACCGCACCATCGCGAACCCGTACACCATAAGAACGCACATTCTCATTGCCCTTTAGGCATTCCCAGAAGAGAGCTCAAACTTAAAATTGTGCCACTGACAAGTAAGTGTCTTGCCATCGACACTTCCTTTGATCAGCGGATAGCCCTCATGCGGACAGGCATCATCGATGGCATAGAATTCATCGCGCGCGACCCGAAACAAGGCAATTCGCCGTTTTCCTTCGCGAAACAAGTAGCGATCGCCAATCGCAATTTCGGACAGTGCCACCGCTTGCTGCCACTTTGCTTCGGGAATGGACTCATCGACAAGTGAGTCGCTATTGGGAATAACCTTCTTGGATTTCATTGCCTGCCCAGCATACCCCCGGGCGTCAACAATCAATCAATAATGATATTAAAGTATCATCCAGTTATTTCATCAACTCAGGAGCCGCGAAATCTCGCTTCCCTGCGCTCAACAAAAGACTGCATTCCTTCTCGTGCATCGTCCGAGTTCATCAGTTCGCGTGCAGGGCCCATCAAGCCGGACACCGCAGCTTCAAAACCACCCTCGACCCCAGCGCGGGCAGAAGCCAGAGTTGCGCGGACAGCCAAAGGCGCTCGACTCGCAATTCGAGTGGCCAACGCCAGAGAATCATCAAAAAGCGATTCTCGCTCGATCACCTTTTGGACGAGGCCAATCCTCAGAGCCTCGTCCGCATCAAACTCATCACCCGTTAGCAAGTGCATCATCGCGTTGCCCCAACCTGCGACCTGCGGCAGACGCAAGGTAGCACCGCCGAATGGCATGATGCCCCGCTTCACTTCCATCTGCGCAAAACGAGTCCCCTGGGCAGCTAACCGGACATCGCAAGCCAAGAGCAACTCAATGCCAATGGTCAAGCACCAGCCCTGCACCGCGCAAACGATTGGCTTGCTTCTCCGAGGTGCGTGTAAATCCAATGGATCAATTGAACCGTCCGGGAAAAGAGCCGTCCCTGAAGCGACCTTGGGACCAACGTCTGCCAGATCGAGACCAGAAGTAAAGTTGTCTCCGTGCGCAAAGACAAGTGCACACCAAAGCTCAGCGGTGTTCTCGTACTCACTGTAGGCTTCCGCCAGGTCCTGCAACATCGCCGCATTGAATGAATTCAGCTTGTCCGATCTATTGAGGCCAATCAGAAAAACTCGCCCCCGTACTTCTGTCGTTATCGTCGTATATTCAGCCATCAGCGCTTTCCTCTAGTTTATGAATAAGAACACTGCGAACAAATCGGTCAGCCAACGCCTCACTTTTGATGTCACTTTCAATCCGCGCTCGCAACTCATCCTCACTGCCCTCGTGTTTGGCGGCCACCAGACTGTAGTCGAAAGCATCGTGTACCAGAGCCTCCGTTTTGTCGTATCCGTGTCCCTCCGAGAGCCACCGCAAAGCGGCCACTCCAGCCTCAATTGCAAACCCCGGACGTTCCTCCCCATAGTCTCGAGCGGCCCTAACTAGGGTTTCGGGGGAACAGGGAGAACTTTGGACCAATTCAATTGCCTCGTCGTACAAACCCGCACTCTTTGCCGCGGCAAACCATTTGCCCTCATGTCCGGGTTCGTGAGCAGCCAAGTCAGCCAAAACTTCAGCTGGAGTCTTATGTGAATACTTCGTAAGAATGGCCCGATACCAAGCGTTATAGGTATTGGTCTCACTGGCCTTTATCCCATAGAGCCTATATGCATCGTCAATCAGGCCCTTGTCCAAGAGTAGCTCTTCACACAATTTCGCGACAACAACGCCTTCTGTATTCGCCCCAGCTTCCTTGGCGTACTCCAGCGCTTCCGGCATGCGCTCCTGTGCCGCCAGCGCCCGGACACCGAAGTGGTGATAAGTCCAGGTCTTGCGGGGGGCCAAGGCCAGTAAATCGAGTAGCTCTTGATAGCGCTCACAATAGAGTAAAGAGCTCAGACAGTTGGACATTCCCTTTGCGATGTAGCCCCGCCCGCGCTCCGGCCCCCAGGCCAACTTGCACTCTTCGAGCAACTTGTCCGCCCACAGGCTGGCGACATCGTTGTCCGAACACAACTGCCCCCAGTATTCTCCCAACGCTTCGCTTACCCCCATTTGGTCAGCACGATAGGCCACGTACACTCTCTCAAGCATCGTCTCGCGTTCTTTACCCGCTAGCTCGGCCTTTGAGAAAACAACGACCAGCTCACCAATCACTTTGCCTAAGGTGCTGCCAACCGCCACTGCACTACAATCCACCATAGACAGTGCTTCAGAAATATTCTCAAAGAAAAGAACAACACCTTCGGCGGCCAGCGCTCCATCTTTCTTGGCGACCTTCTTTATTTCGCGAGCCGCTGCTTTGACATCTTTTAGCGCCGGCTGGGTTTTCCAGCCAATTTCACCAGATGTAAAGCGTTCAACAAAATCCCAATCGGCCATTCGCTGGCAGTGTAACTCACAATAGGGACGATGGGCGCTTTTGCGCCACTACTGTAGCCGTGTGCCCTTTTCGGTCCCGACACAGCGAGTAACCAATGCGGAATCTATTAGGTTCTTGGGCAGGCTATTGAGCCCACCCCAACTCTGCCTACAATCCGTTTTAATTCCATGCACTTGGAGCCCATGATCCCATGATCGTATCCCGAAGGTTTACCGGCAGGTTTTCGACTCGGCATCAAAGGAAACGGTCAGTAGCTTGTTGACCCAGATTGCGTCGAACGCGAGGGAGCCGCCGGTGGAGCTTGGCTGTGAGCGTCCGTAGGCAATCGGACGTCCGGCGCTCGGGCTGGACTCAACAAAGCGCAGGATTTTGTATCCGCTGACACCGCAGGCCATTTTTGCCGTAGATTCGAATTTCTTGCGTGCGTTGTCCAAGGCGTCCGCCAAGGCTTGTTGCTCCAGTCGCTCGCGGGTCTCATAGTAGAGCTGTGTCTCAGGTGTTTTGATCGAGACATAGGTGAGGCCTTTCTCGCTGCGACTCTGTTGTGGTGGTGAAGCTGTACCGGACTCAAATACAATTTTTTGAATTTCGTCAAAGCCCTTAGAAAACTTCTCAATCTTAGATGTTTTGAGAGTGACACTGGCGGTTTTCTGAAAGGTATTTTGACACACGCTCAATTGGGAATTTACGTAGCGTGAAAATGGCGCGGAAAATCCTCCTTTGAAGAATACACCGTCTTTGCTTTGACCGGCGTCAACGAATTCTCGTAGCGCAGCAACTACCTTCTTCGAGCTTCGATCACTGGCTTGGCTTGCGGCAAAGGCTGTTGGGTAACACTCTGACTGAATGGTAACTGTGAATTCTATAAAGTCAGCTGGATGTGAGAGTCTTCCTTCTCCAATAAACTGAGTCGGGTTCTCATGTTGTGTGATCTGAACAATCGCTGGATGCATCGGTTGAACTGCTTGGTTGCCACCGCAGGCGCAGCTCAGTACGGTGATTAAGAATAGTGTTAGTTTCGTTATGATAGATGGCATAATTTGGAACTCCTGTTTTCAAAAGGTCTTGCCAGGAAAACGCTAAACTTGAGCGAGTGGCGCAAGATTTCCTCAGAAAAGTGAAAATGACTTCATAGCCAAATCTGACTGTCGCCAATTCGGCACTGAGAGTGTTGGTCATCAGATAGCCACTGCGATGTGATCCTCCTGTTGGCCTTTGCCAGAATCTTCTTTGCTCAAAACCAAAGAATGTCTGCTAGCTTGGTAGATGTGGAAAACAAGACAATCTTGATGGTGTGTGTTGGGGCGGCAGTCGGTTTACTGGGCGCTTCCGATGTTGTTGCGGATACTTTAATTCCAGCTGTTTCGAGCTACGCAGAAGGCCCGCTTGAGCGAGATGGCCTCTTTGGTGG
Source organism: Kofleriaceae bacterium (assembly GCA_016763395.1). Classification (GTDB taxonomy): domain Bacteria; phylum Myxococcota_A; class Polyangia; order Haliangiales; family Haliangiaceae; genus NORP324. The sequence goes on along the minus strand of JAESTW010000615.1, from coordinate 1,127 downwards.
GGTTTCCTTTGGACGTGGCAGTATTGAAGTTTCGTGTGGCGACTGCAGCAATGGTGGTGGGACTCTCTCTGAGGGACTGAGCCTAGAAGCGCACGTGGGCTTCATGCTCACTCCGCAAATAGGAATTGTTGCTGAGCACTGGAACGTTCGCTACAACCAACGCGGCGGAGCACTCTTCAACGACTCCGCACCTCACCTCGTCGCGCAACACATTTCGACTGTTGGCGCCCAAGTATTCCTCGGACACGGCCTGTGGTTTCGTACTGGGTTAGGCGTTGGAACTCACATTACAGACGGTGACTACGCCAAAAAGAAGAATCCTAAAGGAAGCGTATTTTTCGCAGGTGTAGCCGGCGAGTCGGACTCCTCAACCCCTGGGGGTGAAGAAGCTCTAACTAGTGTGAGCGCGGCCTATTATGCTGCCCTTGGTTGGGAGTTCGCGCACAGCCAGTCACTCGCTGCTGAAATCCAACTTAGAGTCGCCGGCACAGAACGCCCCTCGGACGAATACCAGGTTCGCAATGTCGGGCTCAACTTTGGCGTAAGCTGGTATTAAGGCCCCCTACCCTAGAGCTGGACCTTGCTTGCTCTCGGGTATTGGCAGTAGTCTCACGGCATGAGGCTACTCGCGCGATTAAAGGACCAACGCTGGGCCAACCTCTGTGTGGTCATTTTGCGAATCATGATTGGATTCGCGGTCTTGCCAGCAGGACTAAAGAAAACCCTCGGACAACCATTTACGGACCCGGACAAAGTCGGTGTATTCCACGAGTTTCTTCACGCTTTTTTGGCAGCAGGCCCCATGTATCACCTGGTGGGAGTCGTACAGATTTTCGCAGCTTTTCTCCTGATGACACAGAGGTTCGCCGCACTGGGCGCAGCATTGTTACTACCGGTCCTAGTTGCCATCAGCGCCCTATGCTGGAGTAGCAATGGAATCCCCACCATTGTCGTTGTCAATCTAATGACGCTGGGCACGCTGGGACTACTCCTCTGGGACTTCCCAAAATGGCAAGCCTTAGTGCTCGACGACAGTGCGCCCCGGACACTGAAAGTCGAAGCACGCTCAAGCTTGATTGAACACAAGCTGTGGCAAACCTGCGGATTGGCAATCTTCGCGGTGTACA
>JAESTW010000614.1 GCA_016763395.1 Kofleriaceae bacterium | reverse complement strand
GGCCCAAGCGACTCTGCAGCAATTCGAGCATCTCGGCGACATCGATGATGGGCAGGATAACCACCTGCGCCGAGTTCTTGGCGGGCTGTGGAATTTGCAAGGCCTCGCACAGCGAAACCTTGGCAAACCGGCAGCTATGGCCTCGTTTGAGCGGGCTTACCAACTTGGTGATCAGCAGTCCCGTCTCAATTTGATTGAAGCCTACTGCTACGAGACAGCCGAGTACGAGAAGGCACAGAAGCTGAGTCGCTTCCCCACCTACGATGACGATATTTGGTTCTTCAAAGTGAAGGTAGACGCCTATGCCAGCATTATGCTGGGTGATTTGGAGCAGGCCGAGAAATGCTACCGACTGCTTCACAAGCGGTACCTTCGGAAAGAACCACAACACATTGACACGGTACGCAGGGAGCTTGCTGATGCCGGGAGCGCGGGGGCGGCAATCTTGGTTTGGTTCGGTGTTGGAACCATCTATTCTACGCAGCAGAAGAAGGCGCAACGAAGATGGTGGAACGAGCTGGAACCCAATTGGCAAAAGCAACTTCGGATTCTTCTAACGAACAAATCAGGAGCGGCCCATCGAAAGAAAGCAGCGTTGGCTACCGACCAACCAACAGAGGGGCAACTCGCGGCCATCTTCGAGACCGAATCCCTGTCCCTGCATTCGGAGTATCCAGTGCTGACCCTCAAACCACTGCTGCAACTCAAAGCGCTTCGCCAATTTCGCGCTTCTTATTGCAAAGAGATGAACTGTCTCAAAAGCGTTGGGCTCCTCACGGAGCTGAGGACGCTCTCCCTGGCGGGCAACAACTTGGGTGATGCATCGTTTCTTTCTGGGCTCGTGAACTTGGAGGTTCTCGATATGGGTGGCAACGATATTACCGATGTCACCATGCTTGGTGCTTTGACGAAATTGCAAACTCTGAACCTCGCCAGAAGCACCCTCGGACATGCATCCCTTTCGGTGCTTGCGACAATGACAGGACTTCGCAAACTCAGCCTGCGTTTGACCGACTCTGTCTCGAATATCGACCCACTTGCTTCGCTCGGGGAGCTCGAAGATCTAACGATACGAGGGCATGGCATTACGTCTCTCGCGAGTCTTTCGAATTGCAGGAAGCTCGTCGATCTTGATGTGTCGAGCAATGGGCTAATTGACATCGAAGTGCTCGGCGAGCTCAAAACGCTAACCGACATCAATCTAGGGAACTGCACATCGCTCGGCGACATCTCTGTCTTGAGTCGACTGAGCAAACTCAGGAAGATCAACCTCGCGTTCACGTCCGTCACGGACTTGCGCCCATTGGCTGCATGCAACCAGCTTCGTCGAATCGAAGCGTATTTCAGTCACGAGAAACCTGTGCAGGGTATCCGCGAATTGATGGAGTTGCCCGACGTTTCGAATTTAACACTGAGCCGTGAAAGCTTGCCCTACACGCTTCAGAAGGAGCTAGAGGCCACGCGGCCTGGCGTACTCGATGTGAGCTAGATTGAGCAGCAACACTCTTTGCGATTCTCGGTATCGAACTTGGTTGGTATTGAATAGGTAAAACACGCAGGGCGTCGATACCTACAACGAACGCAAAAAATACGATAGAACTCGGAATTGTTTTCGAGAGGTCTCTGCATTCCAGTCTTGTGTTGGGCTGGACACACTCGTGTGTGTCATTTGTGCGGCAATGATTTAGCACTTCAATGAAATCAACTCCGTATTTTTGGACCCGAAACTGCATTCTGCGCCAGCATGCGAATTCACCGTCCAGCTATTGCAGCGCTAACCCTTTTTGCTTGTCTCCTCTTTACTACGGTGGTTCATGCGAACCAAGTTGACCCAGACCGTACTCTCTCTCCATACTTTGTTGTCAGAGGGGCCGACCCGGACGTGGATGCACTTCCGCTCAAGAAAACCAGCGCAGAGGTCGACATCGCGGGCGTTATCGCCAATGTCCGGGTGACGCAGGAATACCGCAACGACAGTAAGACAACGCTGGAGGCCATCTATGTATTCCCCGCTTCAACACGAGCGGCCGTGCACGCCATGCGAATGCGGGTCGGCAATCGCCTCATCGAGGCAAAAATCAGCGACAAGAAAAAGGCACGAGCGAAATACGAGAAAGCAAAGAAGGCCGGCAAGACGGCGAGTCTTTTGGAGCAAAAGCGCCCCAATGTATTTCAGATGAACGTCGCCAACATACTTCCCGGTGATGTCATCAAAGTCGAAATGGAGTATGTGGAACAAATGGTTCCCGAAGACGGGCTGTATACCTTCGTCTACCCGACTGTGGTTGGTCCGCGTTACTCAGAGAAGACAGCAACCCAGACCGAGGAAGAGTGGCTCGAGATGCCCTACAGCAAAGAGGGAAAGTCGCCGACCTACGAGTGGGATCTCAGCGCTACGATTCGGGCCGGCGTAAAATTAGCCAAAGTGTCTTCCACCTCGCATCCCATTACCTCCACCTTCAGCAGCCCAACCCAAGCGCGGATAGAGATAAATGATCCCAAAGGTGGCAATCGCGATTTTCTCTTGAGCTACGAGATGCGCTCTAAGGACACGCAAACGGGCCTATTGCTCTATGAGGGCAAGCGCGAGAACTACTTCCTTGCCATGGTGCAGCCACCCAAGAAACTTCCCGGACAACGAATTCCACCACGTGAGTACATCTTCATCCTCGATGTGTCCGGTTCCATGAACGGCCGTCCGCTCGATACCGCGAAAGAGGTTATGAATACCTTGTTCACAGGACTCCGTCCGACAGACCGTTTCAACGTGATGACCTTCTCTGGTGGCAATGCTGTAATGCACAACCAGAGCGTTCCGGCGACCGAAGCGAACATCGCCGCGGCCATTTCTTTTGTCGATAATAAGCGCGGTGGCGGAGGTACCCAAATTTTACAAGCGTTGAAAACCGCATTTGCGATGAAACGCAACAAGAGTACCTCGACTTCCTTTGTTGTTGTTACCGACGGTTATGTTTCGGTAGACCCAGAGGTTTTTAAACTGGTCCGTGAGAAGCTCAATACTGCCAATCTCTTTTCCTTTGGCATCGGGTCTAGCATCAACCGCAACGTTATCGAAGGTATGGCTCGCGCCGGTATGGGAGAGCCTTTTTTTGTGACCAGCAGTGATCTTGCCGCCGAGACGGCTAAGAGATTTTCTCGTTATCTTGCCGCGCCGGCTCTCACCAATATCCAGGTGAGCTTCAAAGGCTTTCAAGCATACGATGTCGTGCCTAAGGCGATACCCGATCTATTTGCCGAACGTCCAATCCTTGTCTTCGGCAAATATAAAGGCAAAGCCAAAGGCAGCATCGAAGTGCGCGGTAGTCATGGCGATGGCAAGTTTCTTCAGTCGATGGACGTTTCCAAGACTCAGCCTATACCCGCCAATCGCTCACTCGAATACCTTTGGGCGAGGCAGAAAATATCTGAGTTAATGGATTCTTACGCACTGTGGCACGGGGCAGACACCGAGAAAAAAATCACCAAGCTTGGTCTAGCGCATCACCTGGTTACTCCCTTCACAAGTTTCCTCGCTATAGATCATAAGGTTCGCAACCAAGGTGGCAAAAACCACAGAGTCAAGCAGACACTGCCCTTGCCAAGGGGCGTTTCCAACCGAGCGGTCGGCCGCCCAATATCTGTGTCTCGACCTCACATGCCACCCGGCGATCCGATACTCAGCGTGCTCGCCCCGGACGATGCCATCGGTGTTACTGCTTACTTTCCCTTCGGACTTGTTAAAGACATGAAACGCGATGAGAGCGGAACATGGAAAACTCGTTTCTTGGTTCCCAACTACGTTCTTGACGGTGAATACGATGTGAAACTCCTAATTGAAGGCCCCAATGGTAGCGAGCGCCGTACGATTCGGTACACCATCGATTCTGTTGGTCCCAAGCTCACAGCGCGCTTTGTGCTCTTGTCCGATGGGCGTGTTAAACTCATCATCGAGTCGCTAGAGAGGCTTAGAGCCAGCCGAGTCATCATCGCAGGCAAGCGCGTCGACCTTGTAATCGATGAGGGGAAAATGCGAGGGACAGCGATCGTAGACCTAGTTGCCGGACAGCACGAGTTGCGCTTCTCGGCCTTCGACCTCGCTCGCAATGAGAGCAACGTTGCTCTTGAGGTACTTGTGCCATGAAATCCGCTTGGGTCCTTAGCGTCGCCGTCGCCGTCGCTGTGAGTCTGCTTACCAATGTGGCCCAGGCTGACAACGTCGTCACCAACACAGAGCATGCAGAGGACTTGCTCGTTGTAGACCGTCAGCTTTGGGTTGCGACGCGCGGAGGTATAGAGGTTTACTCAATTGGCAGTGAGGTACGGGAGACCATTTTCACAAGCGAAGATGGTCTAGCTCGCAATCACGTAGTCGACCTGGCGCTTGTTGAGGGCAAAATTAGGGCTCGCACCCTAGAGCATCGATGCACGATGGAAAATGCGCGTTTCGAATGCGTGAAGAGTACGCTCTATAAGACAACTCCTAAGAAGCATGTCCGGCATCGAGGGTTTCGTGTCACTGCCACGGCTGTGGTTGGCGACACTTCTTACTTGGCAACAGCCGGTGATGGAGTGTGGAAGGTTCGGGGAAACTCGCAAAAGCGAATTACCGCCAAGGGACAGATTTGCTCGAATCACATAACTGCCATTCAGTCCTATGCCGGACGTACTTGGTTTGGCAGCTTTGACGAAGGGCTCTGTTCTACAACTGACATGGTGCACTTTAAAACCCATGAGTTTGGCGCTCTCATGGTCAACGATCTGGAAGTTACGCCAAGGGGACTTTTCATTGCAGCCTCGGAAGGGCTTTTTGTGACTCGCGATGGCGAGCATTTCGAACGCAATACCTGGGTTTCCCAACGCGGCGTCAATGGGCTTGCCTTCGATGGTAAGTCGCTCTTTGTCTCAAGCCTCAGTTGCCTCTGGCGTATTCGTATCCGGGGAGGACCGCGAGATCAGGAGTGGTGGGCACCTGGCGGGAGTCGCTCACTGCAATCGGTGGCAGCAACAGACAAAGGCGTGTGGCTGGCGACCGAGGACCGAGGACTTGTACAGCAGACCAAAGAAGGTTTTCAAGTATTCGACAGGTCCGCAGGACTGCCCGAGAGTTGGATGCTAGATGTCGCAATCGATACCAGGGGAAACGTATATGGTGCTAGCTTGCGAAGCGGTGTGGTTCGGATCGCGTCCACTGGGACAATTCAATCCATCAAATCTACGGACAAGGAGTGGGGGCTCTTCATGGGGAGAGTGGGAACGGACATCTGGTTTGGCTCTCAAAATGGCGCTGCACGTAAGGATGGCGCGAGCTTTGTCCGGCAAATAACTCCGCATCCCAACGTGCACGTCATTGCGCAAATTGGCTCCGATTTGTTTTTTGGGACCGAGGGGGGACTGCTTGTCCGTAGTGCTGATGAGCGGGGCAGTCGCTAGAAGTAATTACATCGTCTACTGCCTAAGAATGCTCTGCAATTTCTTTCCCCGGGCAAGTTCATCAACTAGCTTGTCCATATATCGAATTTTCTGCATGAGTGGGTCAGTGATGTCTTCGACACGAATGCCACACACCACGCCCGTGACTAGTCCAACATTGGGGTTCATCTGGGGCGCCTGGTCGAAGAATGTTTGGAAGTCGATTTTGGAGGCGATACACTTTTTGAACTGAACATCGTTGTAGCCAGTAAGCCATTTGATTACCGTGTCCACCTCTAGCTGTGTCCGTCCCTTCTTCACAGCCTTCTGCACGTAGAGTGGATAGACGCTGGCGAAGGACATAGCGAAAACTCGTGGTTTCATTCCCATATCAATCGATATCCTGGACAGGCAAGCGGGGCAAGATTTTGTCAGGCACCAGGAGCTGCGGGTAGCCACAATCTGCGTCCTGGTAGCAGGGATTCGTCCGGGCTCACCCCACCGCTTGTGATAACCCACAGTATCGGACAGCGGGATTTGACGGTCAGCGGACCGAAACCATCAGTGAAGTACAAAAGGCAATCTGGGCGGTACGTGTCGTTGGCGAATACAACAGGCGGGGTAAAATCGGTTCCACCACCACCGGATACTACGGTTGGCGCTGTACCTTTGTACGGGTAGTGATCGCCTATTTTCGAATCGCACTCGACTACATAGATCTCGCTTCCCGTGCGATACAGGTGGTGCACCTCGCTGAAGAACATGGCAACTTCGGCTGGGAGCACACTGGCGGAGGTGTCGATTGCGACGAGTACTTTGTGCAGGCGCTGCACCTTGATTCCTGGAGTTGTGCCGTAGCGTTTGCTCGGTCGCGAAATAGTCGTCTTGATTTTGGTTCGCTTGCTACTTTGTGAAAATACTCGGAGTACACGTTGCCAGCGAAAGTTCTGCGGACGAGTGACGAGCTTCTGAATCTCTAGCCGCAATTCGGCGGGTACCTCGCCCCAGTGTTGCTCGTAGCTATTGGCGGTAACAGGGCGCATTTCGTCGCGATGCAATCTCTTCTCCGCTTCACTGAGTCCTGAGAGTTCGGACCACCCGGCGTGATGCCCTTCGCCCTCCAAGAGCTCTTCGAGTCTTGCGCGATCTGCGCCTGCTTGGGCCTGCGCCGTGCCCTCGTCGTCCTGCTCCTGCGTCTGGCCTTCACCGTCCTGCGTTTCGCCTTCGCCTTCCTGCTGTCCGCTTTGCGACTCTTCGTTTTGGATAAAATCTGATAGCTTGCGATAGTAGTACGCCACATCCATGTTGCGTTCGAGATCCAATTCTGTGAATTTCTCGATGCAAATTGCGTCCGGCATACGACGTGATTCGTCGATATACTGATTGACCACCAAATCGGCTGCAATGTCGTAGAGCCGGGCGTGTCCGAAATCGTCTCGCCCGTAGGGATGGCGCAACACCAGATGCAGAACTTCGTGTTTCATCGCGCCATAGCGAAGATCTGGGGCCAGCTGATCCCAGAACGCTGCGTTAATATGCAGTTGAATGTTGCGATCGGACGCGAGCGACCAGCACAGAGACTCGGTAGTCTCCGACTCCGCTTTGCGCAACCCAACTAGGACGTGTCCCCAAAATGGCTCTTCTAGTATGAGGCGAATGGTCGCTTTGGAGACATTCTCAAGTAGCGTCACATTTTTGCCAGCATCATTTTGGCGACGTCGGCATCGGACACCGCCGATTGGGCGCTTGCCAAGCCGGACAGCTCTTGCGCAAGGGTTAGCCGCAGATCGTTTGGCAGATAGTCAATTTTGAGAAAGCGCGCGAGGTTCTTTTGTTGAGCCGAGCCCAACTTCGCCTTCTGGTTGCAGTAGTTTGATAGCCGCGTGCACAAGGTCGCGAGAACGTCCACGCGTACGGTCTTTCTAACAACCAGACGCTTCAACGGTGCATTGACCTGCTTCTCGAAGTTCTTGGCATTCAATATCTGCTCTGGCGATACGAGTTCGCTCAGGCGATTGCGGACGAACGCGATGAAGGCGGAACCGACCTCTTCATCGAGACACGAGTCCGCCAGAGTCTGCACGAGCGGAATTTCTTTATCCAGATCGGTGATTGGCGCTATGGCCTCAAAGAATTGCACTAGCGTCCGAGGTGTTGTCCGGGCCCCTTTGATGATCTCCGGATAGGTGAGCACAAAGTTGATGCCCCGCGAGTCCACCTGGCTGCGCTCAGCCCAGCGAGACCACGCCTTGACATCAAAGTGCAAGGTGATGTGCATCATCCGCGTCACCATGGCGTCATCGAGGGAAGTCACGGAGTACTCACCACCATCGGGATTGGCTGTGAGAACAATCTGCCAGCCCTTTGGCAATCGCCATGACACAAGCTCATAGTTTTGCAAGAGCTGCATGATGCCGCGCAGAATGCGGTCGTCAGCACGGTTGAAGTCATCGAGAAGCAGGATTCCTGGGCCCTCCTCGCGAGGAACCCATTCTGGCGGCAGGAACTCTGTCCGGTCGCCACTTGCCTTTGGCATGCCAACCAGGTCGCCCATCTCTCCGAATTGTGCAGGAGCCACGTAGACGAAACGGTGTAAGCGGAGCTAGTAAGGGTGCTAACGCAGGTGAGCTTCTCTTTTATGTCATTTTTCACATGTTTATGTCCGTCCAAATTT
>JAESTW010000613.1 GCA_016763395.1 Kofleriaceae bacterium | reverse complement strand
TGAAGGAGTTTGGACTCCGAGATCGAGAGTCTGGGAATTAACACAATGTACACTATCCGCAATACGGTATCAGTCCTGTTCACAATACTCGCTGCCGGGCTCGCTCTCGCCGGCATCTCTGAATCGCAAGCTTCGGCCAGCCCTTACTCCGAGGTCGCGAGCGCGTTTGATGCTGACGATCGCTTCGACTTGCACCTGAGCCTAGATTACGACTTTGCCAGTCGCACTTCCGTCATCAAACGTGAATTTGTGGGATTGCCGGGCACGAGTCCCGATGCGCCCGTCCCCATCGTAAGAGATTTACTCTTTTCTAGCTCGACCCATACGGTAACTCCCAAACTTGAATTGGGGCTCTTCCACGATCTGTGGATCTCCGCCGCAATGCCTATCGTGGTCAATGGTACCCGCAGTCTTGCGTTTGACCAGCGGGCAAGTCCTTGCACCTTTCCTGGTGGCGGAACCACACCAACCTGTATCAACCGAGTCAATTCATCGACGATTCTGGACGGCTTGCTACCCGAGTCTGGCTTCGATGCCAACGACCCCACCGGTCCTGGCTTCACGAACGGCAGTACAATATTCCGGGGGCCAACTCGCCGCGGGACAACTCAGCTTCATCTGGGATTTGGCTTTGCCCCAATGAATCAGCGCCGAGATGACGCCAAGCCGACTTGGAAGGTGGGTGCAGAAGTTCGCCTGCCCATTGGTAGCCTGAAAAAGTTTACTCGTTCGAATCCCGATTCCAACACCGGCGTGTCCGAGGGCATCACTCATCTCAGGCTGTGGACCTCGATGGCACGCAAATTGGGCTGGGCAGAACCGCATGTCGAGTTTTCTTGGAAAGCTCCCTTGTCGGTAAACAAAGATGCTCCTCTTGCGAACCTCGACCAAGACTTTGGCGTGACCTCTCAAAGCCCTCAGCAACAAGCGTCCGCCAACTTCGGTGTGGAAGCGACCTTATGGGAAAAGCCTGAAGATGATCTGCGTGTCGGCTTGGACTTCAGCACCAAGCTAACGGCTAATTTCGAGGGCCGCGGATACAGCGACATGTGGGAAGTATTCCAATACGCGGGCGACGCAACTGTGGATGGTGCGCCGCTGGTTTTGGATGTAGATCCGACCGTCAGTGGTGCACAGGAAAAGTCTCATCCGGGTGCGACCAACATTGAAAATTTTATGACGGTGGACACCAGCCTGAAAGTGACTGCTGATTTGGGCAAGAAGGTTCGCTTTTCTGCCGGCCTTGGAATGAAGTTCGAGCAGAGCCATCTGATTACCTTTGCTGACGCGGGAACCGACCTACCCTTTTGCGCGAACTCCTCGCAGCGCAATTGCGAAACATCTGCCAATGATGTCGTCAATCCGGGGACAGAGGAAGTAAACCCTTTGCATGTCGGGCTGATTGATACAGCCGGACACCGATACCGAGTTGCAGAGGGGCGCGATTTCCTCTTCACTCTCGAAGCTCGAATCTTGTTTTAGCGAGCGCGTTTGAGCGAAAGTGCCAGTTGGTACAGTTCGCGGCGTGGCTTTCCGGTTTTGACCATAAGTCTCGCAGCGATGTCTTTCGGTCCCAGTCCTTCGGACAAGAGCGCATCAATCGCGGCCTCAATATCAATGGGGCCCTCAGCAGCTTCGGCGGCGCTAGCACCACCAATTACCAGGGTACACTCACCACGAGGCGCTTTGTCCGCGTAGCAAGCAGCCAGAGTCGCGCATGTCCCACGTACGACTTCTTCGTAGAGTTTGGTCAACTCTCGAGTAAGTACCGCCGGTCTATCCTCACCAAAGGCTTCACCCATGTCTCGCAGGCAAGCAAAAACACGCTCGGGTGATTCGTAGAAGACTAAGGTCTCTTCCCGAGTCCGCAGGCGCCCCAACTCAAGCCGCCGGGGACCAGAATCCCTGGGCAGAAAACCGATAAAAGTAAATCGATCTGTTGGCAGCCCACTGACAACCAAGGCGGTTATGACAGCGGAGGGACCGGGGATTCCAACCACTACAAACCCGGCTTTGCCCGCTTCTTCGACCAGTCGTTGTCCGGGGTCGGACACTGCCGGCGTTCCCGCCTCCGAGATCACGGCAATGGACATTCCCTGCCCGAGTTTCGCTAGGAGTTCAACACTTCGGGATGCTTCGTTGCCCTCAAAGTAGCTGACGATTCTCGGCGCCTGGATTCCGAGGAGATCGAGCAGTTTCCTCGCTGTCCGGGTATCTTCAGCCGCAACGATATCGACCTCCCCCAGTATACGCCGCGATCGTGGAGACGCATCCTCCAGATTGCCGATAGGAGTTGCGACCACATACAATATGCCTTGTTCGGACGACACTGCGTTAGTCCCTATCGACAGAGCCGATATCGACGGCGGTTCCGAGTTCTTCTTCTAGATACACTCGCAGACGCCCCAACATGCGCTTTTCCAGTTGGCGGGCACGCTCACGGCTGACTCCGTATTTGTCACCGATTTTCTGCAAGGTCACAGGCTCATCAGTGAGCCAGCGATCGCGGAAAATCGTCTCTTCTCGACCTTCTAGCGTGTCTGCAAATATGGCGAGTTTCTCTTTGAGTAGAGATTGAAACTGTGAGGCTTCTACTACCTCGTCCGGACGCTCGCCCGAATCTCCCTCCATGACGTCATGCCGCGTACGCATGGTTTCGCCCTCACCCGTCCCAAGAGGCGCGTCGAAAGATGCGTCCGGGGCTGCCAAGCGCTTTTGCATTTCAACGACATCCTTTTCTCGGACATCCAGTGCCTTGGCAATCTGCGCGGCATCTGCGGTAAAGCCCAACGCTTCGAGTTTGTCCTTCTCCTTTTTGAGATTGAAGAAGAGTTTGCGTTGCGCTTGCGTGGTTCCGATTTTTACCAGGCGATGGTTGTTGAGAATAAACTTGAGTATGTACGCGCGAATCCACCAGGCGGCGTAGCTTGAGAGTTTTACGCCCCGGTACGGATCGTACTTTGACACTGCCTGCATAAGTCCAACGTTGCCCTCTTGGATAACGTCCAGCAAATTCTGATGTGCCCGCCGGTACTCGTACGCAATCTTAACGACCAATCGCAAGTTGGACTCGACAAGCGTTCTAGCTGCCTTTGAATCCCCCTGCTCAACTAGCCGGACAGCAAGATCGTGTTCCTCCTCGCGGGACAAAAGCGGAAAGCGTTTGGTTTCGCTCATGTAGACTTCGAGCGGTTCGCGAGTTGCCAGTGAGGTCGATGAGGATGCTTTGGCCCTGGAAGACTTCGCTCTGGCCGACACCGGAATCGATCGTGTCGGCACGACTTCAACCTCTTGAACATCAATCACATCGGCGAAAATCTCGTCGTCTGATTCCTCGTCCTCCTCGGCAGCGCCCTCCTCCATCGAGACGCCCTCGTCAACGAGCTCCACTTTTTTTCGTGTGGCGCGAGTTGAAACTGCTTTGTCCTTTGAGCTCTTCTTGCGCGTTGCCATCTTCACGCCTAAACTAGCGCAAAAGTGAGTCGCCGCCCAGCTTTGTCCCTATCCCTCTATCTTCAAGATCGCCACGTCCTATTGTTCGGCGATGGCGAGGGCGCTGACGAGCGCGCAAAACGCCTTGAGAGGGCGAATGCATCGATCTATCGGATCACATCGAGTGACTGGCAAGAACTCGCCGAGAGTCAAAATTCGGCAAACAATTTCGATTTAGTTATCGCCAATTCTGATGATGCGACGGCGAATCGCGCTCTGGCAAAATGGGCTCGTGCGCAGGGCATCCTTGCATACGCTCATGATCAACCAGAAGTTTCTGATTTTGCCTTTCCCGCGCTGGCTCATCGTGGCGTTTTGCAGATCGCGATCTCGACGCAAGGAGTCGCCCCAGCATTGGCCGCCCAGTTGCGTCGTCATTTGAGTGCGCTGCTCGATTCTGGCGGACAAGAACTCGACCGGATTGCCAAAGAACTTGAAGAACTCCGCGAAAAATTCCCACGCGGAAGCAAAAGAATGAATTTGTTAAAACAAATCGCCAAACGTGTACGACACGTAGGGAAATTAACGATCGACGACGAAGAAATATAGGGCTAGAGCAAAGGAGTCACGGCGCCTAGGACTAGTATCGGTATATACTATTGGAATGCGTAGACATAGCCGTTCTTGGCTGACAGTGGCTGGCGCAGCCATTGCTGCCCTATTTCTAACAGTACTCCGTCCCTCTCCTGAGGGATTGGTCGGACTCGGTGTGGGCAATCGAAGCGTCCGCGCAGCGCCTGGCCAAGCGAGTAGTGTCGTAAACAAACACAATCTAGCTGCGCTCGAAGTTATCAACTGGACACTCATTCACGTCCAAGACGGATACGTCGACCCGACTCGAATTGATCCCAAGGATATGTTCTTCGCCGCTCTTGATTCGGTTCAGTTCAACATTCCAGAAGTTCTTGTGAAGCCCGATCGAGACGCGGACAAAGTTGTCGTACAAGTAAACGATAAGCGTCAGAGTTTTTCTACCAGTGACATTGACTCGCCCTGGCGCTTGTCCAAAACCCTCAAGCGAGTCTTTCGCTTTATGGAAGCCAACATGAATCCTGGAGCCGATCTGGCGGAGGTAGAATACGCCGCAGCCAACGGAATCCTGGGCACCCTCGATCCACACTCCAGCCTACTTGATCCCGAGCAGGCACGTGAGATGAGCGTCAACACAGGCGGAGGCTTCTCTGGCCTGGGTATCGTCATTGGCATGCGCAATAAGCGCCTGAGTGTGATTCGTCCTATGCCCAACACGCCAGCGTCCAGAGCCGGAATCATAGCCAAAGACGCCATTGTCCGAATCAACGACGAGGTCACCGAGAACTTAACCCTGACCGAAGCAGTCAACCGCATGCGCGGGAAAAAGGGCAGCGCGCTCACCATCTGGATTGACAGAGACGGCGAGGACAAACTACTGCAATTTGATCTGATTCGCGACCGAATTACCGTCGCGTCAGTAGAACACAAGATGTTATCCAAGAAAGTTGGCTACATCAAAATCAAGCAGTTTTCATCTCCTACTGCCAAAGAGACCCGGGAGGCACTGCGCGCGCTCACCGATTCGGGCGCGACCTCCTTTGTACTTGATTTGCGCTCCAACCCTGGTGGCCTGCTAGAACAAGCAATTCGCGTGTCCGATATTTTCGTAGACCGAGG
>JAESTW010000612.1 GCA_016763395.1 Kofleriaceae bacterium | reverse complement strand
CGGGCCAGTATCCACTCCCTTGTCAACGAAATGTACGGTGCAGCCTGTGACCTTGACTCCGGCCTCAATCGCCTGCTGGGCGGCATCTACTCCCGGGAACGCGGGGCACAGGGCGGGATGCGTGTTGAGGATTCGCAGAGGGAAACGATCGACAAAATGCGGGCTGAGAATGCGCATAAAACCAGCGAGTACGACGATGTCGATTCGGTGTTCTTCGAGTGTCCGAAGTAGCGCATCTTCAAAATCGGAGCGCTGATTGTACTGCTTGTGGTCAATGCGCAGATTGGGAATCTTCGCCAGCTCTGCACGCTCTTGCGCCTGCGCCTTTTTGTTGACGATGACCAGGGATAGTTCCGCTGGCAAGAGTTCGCCTCGCTGCTGAGAGTCGATCAAAGCCTGCAGGTTGGTGCCTGTGCCCGAGGCGAAGGCGGCAACCCTCATGCAAACACCACTTGGCCGCTGCCCGCCTTGAGCTCTCCAACTGTGCTGGCGGCATAACCGCTTTTCTCAAGGCACTCTACGATGTTGGATGCATCACCTGGAGATACCGCGAGAAGCATGCCCAACCCCATATTGAAGGTTCGGCGCATCTCCGCTGGCTCCACCCCTGCGCTGGCAATCAGTGCAAATACCGCGGGCTCGGCCCAGCTGCCTACGTTCAAGCAGAAGTCCAAGTCCGGTGATTCGAGCATTCTGGGGGGATTTTCAATGAGGCCGCCTCCAGTAATGTGGGCGGCCGCCTTCCACGGTAGCTTGGCCTCTGCCAGCGCGGCAAACGCTCGCACGTAGAGAGTCGTCGGTTCCAGGAGAACGTCAGCGATACTTTGTCCGGCCAACGTGTCGGGCGTGTCGGCATAGGCTAATGAGAGTTTTTCTAGCAGTGCCATGCGCGCCAAGGAGTGACCGTTGGAATGTAGGCCGCTACTCGAAATACCAATAAGAAGATCGCCAGACTTGAGATCTTTGCCCGAGTGAATCTCATCTCGCTCAACGATGCCGACACAGAAGCCGGCCAAATCGTAGTCTCCTTCTTTGTACAGTCCGGGCATTTCTGCCGTTTCTCCGCCAACTAAAGAGCAGTTGCTTTGCTTGCAGCCGTCTGCGATTCCCGCAATCACGGCAGTTGCCACCTCAATGTCGAGCGCAGCGCTGGCGTAGTAATCCAAGAAGAAGAGCGGGGCGGCACCTGTAACCGGCACGTCGTTGACGCACATCGCAACGAGATCGATTCCGATTGTGTTGTGGCGTCCGGTCTCGAGCGCGGTCTTGAGTTTTGTGCCAACGCCGTCAGTTCCGCTGACCATAATGGGATTGCGATAGCCGGTCGGCAACGCGCACATGCCAGCAAAGCCGCCAATCGCGCCCAACACTTCAGGCCGGTGGGTGGCCTTCACCAGTGGCTTTATTCGCTCCACCAGTTCGTCGCCAGCATCAATGTCCACACCTGCATCCTTGTAGGATAAGCCCATGGCAAGAGACTGGCCCGGAGAAGGCAGGAGGGTCAAGCGATCTGTTTGGCGAAAATGTCCAGCGGGGCTAACGCGGGCCTCGTATGCTGCTACAATGGCGCCACGTGACGCGTTCTGCGAAAGTGCTTGTTGTTGATGTCGTATTGGTTGTGCGGGATTGTGCACTGGCCCTGGCAAAAGCAATCGATCGCATTCCCCGCCGAGAGATACGGTCTATCGTGGTTGTAGATAACGCTTCGACCGACAATACAAGCCAGGTTGCTCGAGATCGCGGCGCAGTGGTCTTGCGAGAGCCCCGTGGAGGGTACGGACAGGGATGTCAGCGAGCGATTCAGCATTTGGAAGCGCTGCCCATTCGCCCCGATGTCGTTGTATTCGTAGACCCGCTCTCCTCCGAAGATCCGGCGGAAATTGTGAACTTGCTCTTGCCCTTTCACAAAGATCGCGCCGATCTCGTTATCGCCACCCTCGATCACAGTTCCCATCGCCAGCTTCTTAGCGACAAAGCGATGCTAGCCCTCATCGGTGTTATCTACGGTCAGCGCTTTGCTGAACTCTCTGCTTTCCGCGCACTGCGTTTTCCTGCCCTGGTAGCACTTGGCCTGAGTGCTAGAGAAGCCGGGTGGAATGTCGAGATGCTCGTCAAGGGCGTCCGGCTAGGATTGCTTATCGTCGAGGTTCCAGTGGCGCGACTTCGAAACACAGAGACCAAGCGGAAGAGTAAGATTGCCACCGGACAAAAACTGTTGCGTATTATTCGCCATGCGGCGGCAAGGTAATTATGTTGGGTAACTCATCCATAGATTTTTTTGCTGAGGACTTTGAGACTGGAACCGTTCTCTTTGAAGAGGGCGATGCTGGTGACAAAATGTACGTCGTGCAATCCGGGCGCGTTTCCATCAGCCGAATGATTGCCGGCGGAAACCAAATCTTGGCGCGACTTCCTGCGGGCGAGTTTTTCGGCGAGATGTCACTTCTCAGCGGACGTCCGAGATCAGCAACAGCGATTATCTTGGAGCCCAGCCGCTTGCTCATTATCGATGGCGGCACCTTCGAGTCGATGGTACGCAGCCGCTCGGAGATTGCGGTACGGCTCATCAAGACGATGGCGGACCGATTGGAAAAGAGCAACCGGCGAGTTGAGCTACTGCTCCTAACCGACAATACCCATCGAGTCGTCACTGCTCTGCGACATTTGGCAGACTCGGCTCAGGAGCCAAATGAAGGTCCGGTATTTTTAAACATATCCCTGGACGGCTTGGCGGAGTACACCGCATTGCCCGTGGCAGAGCTGTCCGAGATTGTCGAACGGCTAGCCCTGGCAAGACTTGTGGTGTACGCCAAAGAAGCGGGAATCGACGAGACAGGTTTTGTTGTCCCCGAAGTCGACAGGCTCCTAGAGTTTCTGGACTTCCTCGATCTGAAGGACCGATTCGGCCCCCTCGACGGAGTTTAGCAGTGTATTGCTGCCGAACTTCGTCTATGCCGCTGCTTCGCCATTCTCGATGTCGACAGCTTGGCGTGCGAGGCGAGAGGGCACATCATTTTTGGCGTAGATGATTGTTTCAATCTCTGGCGCCATTTGCTGCAATTGCTCTGAAAGTGCGAGGGATTTGGTATCGGAAAGTACCGAGGCAATGTATACAACCAGGAATTGGTTCTCCCAAATAGACCGCACTGCAGCGGACGCGGAGTCAGATTGCACAACCTTAAATCCATCGGCGTCTAGGGCTCGGGCCAGTTCTTCGCGACTACTCGCGATTTCATCTACAACAAGAACGGAAGCACTCATAATTACGATCCTCTCAAAAACACCCCGCGTAATTCAAATGGGGCTGAGGCAGAGTGATTAACAGCTTTTGGGGAGTTCCGTAAAGAAAAATAGCCCCTTGGCGAACGCATATCGGCTGGAGACCTTGCACGGCAAACACTCTTCGCGGTAAAGCCGGTGCTTATGGCATGGTGGTCACGCACAAAGGGTCTTCCCGTAGACGGAAAAAAGTCGGTTCCCAAAGGCCTATGGGTCAAATGTGAGCAATGCAATGAGAGCCTCTTCGACAAAGAACTCGAAGAAAATCTCAGAGTTTGTATGGGCTGCGGCTATCACCTGCGCCTGCCAACACCCGCACGTTTGGCCATGGTGCTCGACGAGGACAGCTTCGTTGAATCCGACGCAGGTATGATGAGTACCGATCCTCTCAAGTTTCAGATCGACTCAAAAAAATACACAGATTCACTGCAGCGTGCTCACGACAAGACTGGTCCAGCGGATGCATATCTCAGCGGTTCTGCAACGATTGACGGACAGGCTTGCGAAGTTGGTTTTTTCGTCTTTGAATTCATGGGTGGATCGATGGGCTCAGTGGTCGGCGAGAAAATCACTCGACAATTTGAGCGCGCACTTGAGAAGCGAGTGCCCATGTTGATTTTCAACGCCTCCGGTGGCGCGCGCATGCAGGAAGGGGTTCTCTCCCT
>JAESTW010000611.1 GCA_016763395.1 Kofleriaceae bacterium | reverse complement strand
GGCTGGATCGTTTTACCATCTGCTCGACGATCACGAGAGCAAGTTGCGGGTGTGTACTGGGCTCTCCTGTGCGATGCGCGGCAGCAGAGAAATTCTTAGTGCTGCAAAGGCGGCCGGGTTGCCAGTGGTTTCTTGTTCTTGTTTGGCTGCGTGTGATCGGGCGCCGGCTCTCTTGCGAGATCGCAGTGTACTTGTCGAAGTTTCCGTGGACGACATCGAGGCTGCCCAGGGGGATTGGGAAAAGGTTAGCGGCACAGAACTTTCTGAAGATTGGTGCGGACAAATTGGGCCTGCGGACGACTCTCTTCCTATGAATTTGGCGGGAACGAAGAGTTTTGCTGGTGATGCCTTCGCCAAGGCTCTAGAAATGGGCGGTGATAAGGTTATCGATGCGATTGACGACGCGGGATTGCAGGGGCGCGGTGGCGCTGGCTTTCCGGCTGCCATAAAATGGCGCGGTGTCCGGGCTCAGAGCGCGTCGCCGCACTATGTTGTGCTAAATGCCGACGAGGGAGAACCGGGCACCTTCAAAGACCGGGAGTTGATGTTGCGCCGCCCCGATCTGGTTCTCGAAGGGCTCGCGATTGCTGCGATAACTCTCGGTGCAAGCGATGTCTATCTGTATTTGCGGGGGGAATTTCGTGGGCCGTGGATTGCCCTGGAAAAGGCAATTGCGAGTTTTTCTGATACTGGACTTTTTGAAGGAGTTAACTTTCATTTGCACGCCGGTCACGGAGCGTACATCTGTGGCGAGGAAACCGCGCTTCTGGAGGCCCTAGAAGGCAAGCGGGGAATGCCGCGAATCAAACCGCCATTTCCAACGGAGTGTGGATTGTGGGGAAAGCCAACACTGATCCAAAACGTCGAAACCATTGCGTGTTTGCCGGACATCGTGTTGCGCGGCGGATCTCGCTTCAAGGCCTTGGGCAAGACCGAGCCGGGCAGCAAACTCTATTCGGTTAGTGGCGACGTAGCATGTCCGGGAACCTACGAGTTGCCTTTGGGCTCAACCCTCGACGAACTAGCCGTTGCTGCCGGCGGCTACGTAGGAGAGCTCTTGGGCTTTTCCCCAGGCGGAGCAAGTTCGGGTTTTTTGCCAGCAAGCGCCCGCGATTGTCCGCTTGACTTCAAGAGTCTCGGGGAACTTGGATCGATGCTCGGATCGGCCGGCGTCGTAGTTCTCAATACCGAAGTCGATATTCCCTCTGCGGTTCGCGACCAGTTGGTGTTTTTTGAAAATGAGAGCTGCGGACAATGCGCGCCCTGCCGGATTGGAACTCGGTTTTTGCGAGAAGCTCTAGATACCGGGAAGAAATCCAAGATGAGCCATCGCTCGCTGGCCCAAGTTGCTGAGGTTGCCTGGGAGATGAACGAAGGTTCGATCTGCGGTCTTGGACAGGCGGCACCCTTACCACTGACCTCTGCGCTTCGGCACTTTCCCGATCACTTTCCTAACCATTCGCCCGTCGATACGACAAACTCTGAGGACAACTAAGATGAACAGCACAACCCTAACCCTCAATGGCACCCCGCATTCCTTCGAAGCGGGCGAGACACTACTCGATGTCGCAACTCGCGCTGGCGAAGAGATAATGACCCTTTGCCACGATCCCAGGCTCAAGCCAGTTGGCGCTTGTCGGACATGTTTGGTGGAAATCAAAGGCGTGCGCAGACTGGCGCCTTCGTGCATGACCAAAGCTGAGGCGGGCATGGAGGTGATTATCTCTAACGAGCGCATTGAGCGCCATCAAAAGGCACTGCTGGCACTCTACATGAGCGATAATGTTTCGCTGGATGAAACCGGAGGCAGCGCTGATCCGTCGCAGATGCATCAGATGGCCGAGGACGTCGGCGCGCCCACCGACTG
This sequence comes from Kofleriaceae bacterium, assembly GCA_016763395.1. Lineage (GTDB taxonomy): Bacteria > Myxococcota_A > Polyangia > Haliangiales > Haliangiaceae > NORP324. The sequence goes on along the minus strand of JAESTW010000611.1, from coordinate 3,475 downwards.
GCCGGCGATGAAGAGCCTGCGCGCCGATCGAAAAGCAGACCGCAATCCCTACATTGAGTACCGATCTGAACTCTGTATTCTGTGTGCCAGGTGCACCCGATATTGTGAAGAGGTAGAGTCGGTCTCCGCTATCACTTTGTCCGGTCGCGGCGCTGCTACCACGATTTCCACTGTCGATTCCCGTTCTCTGCTAGATACCAGCTGTGAACTCTGTGGCGGCTGCATTGACGTGTGCCCAACCGGAGCGATGACCGAGAAAAAGCCTCTTGCTCTGGCATTGCGCCCGAACAAAGAGCTCGCAAAAATTCGGACAACTTGCAATTATTGTGGTGTGGGTTGCAGATGGATCTCAATGTCGATAGCTCGGCCAGAGCTGGTGAGGGGGTTGTCGCTAAGATTACCTCGCCGGGTGCAGGCGTTATGCCCAATGACGGCAACTTGTGTGTCAAAGGTCGCTTTGCGTATCAATTCATCGACCATCCAGACAGGTTGACAATTCCACTTGTCCGAGGTGAGGACGGCGAGTTTCACGAAACGCCGTGGCCAGAAGCACTTAAGATCGCCGCCGCCGGACTTCGCGGTGTTGCCGAAAAACACGGCAAGGACAGCTTGGGCTTCATCTCCTCTGCCCGCTGTACAGGAGAGGAGAACTATCTCGTACAAAAGCTGTCACGGGCGGTGTTCGGCACCAACAACGTGCATCAATGCTCGGCTACTTGACACGCTCCCACCGTGGCCGGTCTGGTCACAACATTCGGCGCTGGCGCAATGACCAACTCCATAGGAGAAATTCGGGATACCGACTTCCTCTTGGTGATTGGCAGCAATACCTCTGAAGCGCATCCAATTATCGCGATGGAAATGAAGCGGGCAGTACACGCTGGCGCAACCATGGTCGTTGCCGATCCGCGCGCAATATGGATGACGACGATGGCCGACCGCCATCTCTCGCTCAACCCCGGTACCGACGTTTGCCTACTCAATTCGCTGGCTCACGTGATTATTGCAGAAGGCCTGACCGACGATGCCTTCATTGCCGAGCATACCGAGTACTTCGAGAGTGTCCGAGAGGCGGTTTTAGACTATTCGCCAGAAGAGGCCGAAAAAATCTGTGGCGTATCAGCGGAGGACATTCGCTGGACAGCTCGCAAGTACGCAACCACGCGCAAAGCGGGCATCTACTACACCTTAGGCATTACCGAACACAGCCACGGCACCGACAACGTCTACGCACTTTCAAACTTGGTGCTAATGACGGGTCATTTGGGGCATGCGTCGATGGGGCTGAATCCTCTTCGAGGGCAAAATAACGTACAAGGCGCCAATGATGCGGGCGCATCGCCGATTTACTATCCGGGCTACCAGCGTGTTGACGACCCAGAAGCACAAGCCAAATACGAGAAGTCCTGGGGCACGAAACTGTCCGATAAAGTTGGCTACAATCTTAACGAGATGATGAAAATGGCTGGCAAGGAGCTAAAAGGCTTCTTCATTATGGGCGAGGATATTGTGTTGTCCGAACCCAATGTCAGCCGGCTTGAAGCCGGACTCAACAACGTTGATTTTGTGGTGATGCAAGATCTTTTTCTCAACGAGACATCTCGTTTTGCCGACGTCATCTTTCCGGCCGCGTGTTTTGCTGAGAAAGACGGCGTCTTCACAAACTCAGAACGTCGTGTGCAGCTGGTTCGAAAAGGTGTAGAGCCGCCCGGACAAGCGCGCGCCGATTGGGAAATTCTCATTGACTTGGCCAACGCTTGTGGCGCCGATTGGAGCTACGATAGCGCATCGGAGATCTACGACGAGATGGTCAAGGACACTCCGAAGTTTGCCGGTATTTCGCACAAGCGAATCGCAGAGCGAAGCTGCGGATTGCAATGGCCTTGTACCGACGCTCAGCATCCGGGAACTGTCTATCTGCATAAGGGCGGGATTTTGCGCGGCAAGGGGCTGTTTCAGGCCGTTAGCTATCGGCCATCGCTGGAGCTTTCCTGCGCCGATTACCCGCTGATCATGTCCACCGGACGAACTCTCTACCACTACAACGCGGCGACACAAACTCGACGCGACCCGGGCACCGACGCAAAACAGTCCGAATCGTTTATTGAGATTCACCGCTTTGACGCCCGCAAGCGCGACTTGCACCCAGGCGATTGGGTTCGGGTAACAACGAGGCGGGGCGAGGTCGACTGCCGAGTGATCGTGTCCAAGCAGGTGAAGAAGGGGTGTATTTGGATGCCCTTGCATTTTGCTGAAGCTCGGGCGAACCTGCTCACCAATGATGCCGGTGATTCGGTGACCGGAACAGCAGAGTTTAAGGTGTGTGCCGCTGAAGTACAAAAACTCCGGTCTGGCGAAGGCGAAGCTCTGTACCCTGGCAGCTTCGCCGCGGAGTAGCTGGCGGCGAATATTCGAGTGCTTTACCCCGGAGGACCACCGTAGATGGGTGCATTCGGCTCAGGCCTAGGCTTCGGTGCAGGCTCAGGTGTAGGCTTGTCGAGACCTGTGTCAGGAGGGCCGCCGTAAATTGCTACATCAGGCATAGGCACCGCGGGGATGTACGAATCAGAAGGGGTTGTGTCATTTGTGTCTGGAGTCTTGTCCGACTGCTCTGTATCGGGCGTTGCATTGTCGGGGCCTGCATTGTCGGGGCCTGCATCTTGCGAGTGCGGTGTCTCGTTGGCTGCCCCTTGTCCGTTGTCATTGTTGATAGTAGTGCTTGGCTTCGTGTCCGTCCTGGTTTTGTCTGCAGAGCAAGCTGACGATGCCGCTATCGCCGTAGCCAGAACGACGCCTGGAATGGGATTGCGCAGACTGGCCACCCGAGCAGAGGAGCAAAAGGGACACAAGCCGGTGTTGAAACTGGCGGGCTTAACGAAGGTATTGCACTTGGGACAGCGAACGAGGGCCATAAATGGCATGCTACCACGGCAACGCCTCGATTCGTCGGGCATCTGAGACCTGTGTCGGCATCTTACCCGCTGTTTAGTACAAATCCTTGCCGTAACTGGCGTCATAGTGGGCTACGACTTCTTCGTAGCTTTGGTCACTGCGTTCCATGGCATGGGCGATTGTAGCTCTAGGAGGCACAGCATCCGGTTGCCAGGAGTCGGGTTGCCAAAGTCCTGATCGCAAGAAGGCTTTGGAGCAGTGAAAGAAGATTGTGTCAATCTCGAGCAAGAGTGCTAGCGCCGGTCTGTGCCCCTTGACCATCATCTGGTCAAAGAAAGGAGCATCGCGTAGGAGCCGAGCTCGACCATTGATACGCAGAGTTTCTCCACGTCCGGCAATCATGAAGAGAAGACCGGCGTGAGGGTTCTCCAATACATTGTGGAAACCGTCTGCGCGTCTGTTGCCCGGACGTTCTGGGATTGCAATGGTGCGTTTGTCTACAATGTGCGTAAATCCCGATGGATCACCCTTAGGCGAGAGATCACAATTGCCAGCGCGATCCGAAGTAGCAACCATCAAGAAG
>JAESTW010000610.1 GCA_016763395.1 Kofleriaceae bacterium | reverse complement strand
CGCGTACCAGTTTACCATTTGTCGAATTGACGCGATTGCTCTCGGTGGAGTCGCCGCAATGCTGTTTCGTGATCTAAATATTGTCTCGCTCTTCGCCCACAAGCGCACCCTGATTCGGATCACTCTAGTGGTAGCTGCCGTACTGACTTTTATTGTTACTAAAGGCGCTCCACGCATTGGGCTGCTCTCTCAAACCATCGGATATTCCCTTTGGGCCATCATTGCGGCCATTTGGGTATACGACGTAGCGACTTCTGATCCCAGAGGCAAATTGGTCCGGGCTCTGAGTTGGCAACCCTTACGAAAAGTGGGCGCCTACAGCTACGCGATGTACGTTTTCCACAAACCACTTCATCAACTTGTCGGTCATCCTTTCGTCGACGGCTACTACCAAGCCGGAGCGGTTTCTCCGCTCTTTAACCTATTGTACTTCATCGCTCTTAGTGGTTTGGTGTTTTTCTTAGCCCATGTTTCATTCCATGTGTTTGAGAAACAATTTCTTCCTCTTAAGCGTTACTTCGTCGCGTCTCACAAATCCAAGTAGCCCAATTATCGTTCCAGATCGATGCCCTACTCTAGAGCAGCCGGCTCTTCAAACCAGCCATCTTTGTAGACAGTGAGGCCCCGGACAATCGTGTGCCGCACTTGTCCGTAGAGCAGCTCAGTCGCGCCAACCACGGTGTACTCCGGATGCCAAACCACAAAGTCGGCGAGCATGCCAACTTCCAAAGAGCCTGTCCGAGAACCGATTCCAGCAGCGCGAGCGGGTGCAGTACACAGCAGTTCTACAATGCTCTCCACAGACTCGCCGCGATTGCGCATCGCTGTCCATGTCCGGCACAGCAGGGTTGGCAAATCGAAAACTGGCTCCTCGTCCGAATTCGGCGTACTAACAAGGTTGAGAAGCGAGGTCTGAGCCGGCAATTCGCCCGCCAATACAAGAGTCGTGATTCCACCCGCTGCCGCTGCCTTGGCGCCGTCCTCGGTACTTTCCTCAGAGGAAAATTGCACTAGGCCAGGCATCAGAACCCCCTTGCCCAACTCTTCTGGGACCGTGGTTCGAGGGATGTCATCATAGCCAGCAATCGCGACGATGAGACCGTCAGCAACATGGACAGATGCCGCGCGCATTCCCTCTTGGGTCGCAATGCGAACACCGCGGATGATTCGGCGATTCATGTTGGCAGCGTGCCCCTATTGCCGCCGTGCTTCAAGGGGGAAGTATGATAGCCTGCCTGCGCCATGGCGAATTCAGCTCTATTTCATCGGATATTGATTGCGAACCGCGGTGAGGTTGCCGTTCGAGTCGCGCGCACCTGCGAGGCAATGGGAATCGTTCCAGTGATGGCGGTTTCGACAGCGGACGCCGATGCTCCGTACACCGAGGGGCGGGAGACAATCTGTCTCGGGCCCGCGAGTTCTAGCAAGAGCTACCTGGACATGGAGAAGGTTGTGCAAGCGGCGGTACAAACGCAATGTACGGCGCTGCATCCTGGCTGGGGCTTCTTGGCCGAGAACCCGCAATTTGCAGCTCTCACCGAACAGCATGGTGTCAGCTTTATCGGGCCACCAGCCCACGTCATGCGACTGATGGGAAAGAAGACGCCGGCCAAGGCTGCGATGGCCAAGGCGGGGCTCTCACTGATTCCCGGTTCGGACGGAATTCTTGCGAATATTGAAGAGGCCGAGGCGGTCGCAGAGACTGTCGGCTATCCGATACTGCTAAAGGCGGAGAGTGGTGGCGGCGGCAAGGGCATGCGCATTGCGCGGTCTAAAGACGAGGTCCGCGGCGCCTATCAAGACGCTCAGAACGAGGCGAGAGCGGCATTTGGCGACGGAAGGCTCTATCTCGAGAAGCTCATTGAGGGCGGTCGGCATATCGAGATTCAAATCTTGGCGGACAAATACGGCAATGTGGTTCACCTGGGCGAGCGAGACTGTACGGTGCAGCGCAATCATCAGAAGCTTATCGAAGAATCTCCTTCGCTTTCTCTGTCCGAAGAAGAGCGGGAGCGAAGTTGTAGTGCGGCAGTACGGGCGACAGCTGAGATTGGCTACGTGGGCGCTGGCACGATGGAATTTCTCTTAACGCAAGATGGCGTGTTGCGCTTCATGGAGATGAACACCCGACTTCAAGTGGAACATTCGGTAACCGAGATGCGAGCGGGGATTGATTTAGTGGCAGAGCAGATCAAGGTTGCGGCCGGTCAAGCTCTTTCCTTCGGACAAGATGAGGTTTCACTCGAGGGCCACGTGATCGAATGCCGAATCAATGCAGAAGATCCGAACGACCAATTTCGTCCCTCACCGGGCACGATCAAACGTTGGAAATTGCCACAGAGTTCCGACGGAAAGATTCGCGTTGATACTCATGTTAGCGAGGGCTACACGGTCCCGCCTCACTACGATAGCCTGCTCTGCAAAGTGATTGCCCATGGCGCAACACGCGACGAAGCAATCAAGAAGATGCAAGGAGCATTGTCAGAATTTGTTTGCGAGGGCGTCGCTACCACAACTGAAATGCATCATGCGGTAATTTCTTCTCGTGAATTTCAAGAAAATTCCTATGACACAAGAGCTGTGCCTGGCTGGTCTGCTTAATCAATCAGCTGGCTGACCCATCACGGAATCCGGAGTAACAGTTCTTTTCCGCATTGCCGAAATTGATCGAATCTTCCCTTTCGATCACAGCAAATCTGGCTAGTATGTGGAACCGCAATCGAGCGGTCTAACGACGAGCTACGAAGCGGCTGTTTACCCAAGACACGGCTTGCTTCAGAGGAGAGAGAGATTATGAGTACACTGGCAATGGTCGAGCAAATTATGCGACAGACCAAAATAGCGATGTCGGTTCGTGACATTGTAGAACTCGCTGGAGAATCATTGCCGACTCGCTCCAAGACCCCAGAGACAGTTGTAGCTCGCGACTTGTCTGTGAATATAAAGAAGCTGGGCGAGGAATCTCGCTTTGTCCGAACTGCACCGGGTCGGTATTCTCTGCGAGAATTTGTCACTAGCGGTATCATTGCAATGACAAGCGAGGTTGCCACTGTGAACTCTGCTGCTGTGAACTCTGCTGCTGCAAACTCTGTGACTACAAATTCTGCGACTGTGACTGCTATCGCCTCGGACACAACACCCGTGCTTGAGTCAGCTCTGCGGGACGGCCCAAGTGGCGTTATCTCATCGCCGGCTTCGGGCTCGGACAGCGCTCGCCACGTCCTTTGGACTCGTTAAGATCCACCGGACTCGCTAGCTATCGACATGACTCGCTAGCTATACAGTCGCTTGAGGCGAAGACGAGTTGCCTTCTGGGGACTCGTCTTCTTGCAAAGCTTGCTCGGCAGCTTTGGCCTTGGCCTTGGCAGCATTGCGGTCGGCAAACACCTGCATTATGTATGGGAAGCCAACTCGGACAGTATTGAGTGTCGGCGCGAGCTGGGCAGAGAGCCCAAAGAGAATCACTACCGCTCGTTCAACGAAGAACCAATCTTGCGGATACTCGACTGACTTCATTAGTTCTCGCAATTGGTCGCGCTTGAAGTTCGGATCTTGCAGTTTTTTGGCGATGTCGGGTGAAATCTTGCTGAAGTCTTTAATGTCGAGACTCATCAGTTTCTCAAAGTACATTCGCACTGCCTTCTCTAGCAGTTCTTGATCGCCGTCTTCAGCCAGGAATCCCATTCCCTCAATGCCTTTGACAACAAGGTCGTCCTGTCCGGTCATAACCCCGGACAATATGTCGAGCATACCGTGCACAAGCGCTTCGGAGACATTGCTGGCCGAGCCCAGGTCAAGGACAACGATGCGAACCTGGCCTTCAGGGCCGCGTTGCACAAAGAAGTTCCCCGGGTGCGGGTCAGCATGAAAGAATCGATCGAAGAAGAGCTGTTTGTAGAAGACTTGGACGAGCTTCTCGGCAACATCGTCCGGTGAGAGGTCCATGGCGAGTATCTCTTCTGAATTCGAGATCTTCTTGCCATCCATGAAGCTCATGGTCAACACCGTGGCGCAACTGAGCTCAGGATACACTTCGGGAAAGAGGACGTCCGGGTCATTGTCGAAATTCGCACTCATTCGGACAAGGCATTCTGCCTCATGGGCCAAATCAGTCTCGCGCTCGAGCATATCCTTCAACTGCTCGTGAACCCGCTCAATTTGCCGAATAGGGACAAACCAGCGATAGACCCGTAGGGCCCAGCTCAGTACACGCAAGTCGATTTTGATGATTGTAGCGACGTTCGGGTAGAGTATTTTGACTGCTACTTTGTCACCCTCGTGAGTTGTCGCTTGATGAACTTGTCCCAAGGAGGCGGCGGCAATCGCGGTGGTGTTGAACTCTTTGAAGAGCTCTTTGGGGTCTTTGCCAAGAGCTTTGATGATGGCCTTGCGTATCTCTTGGTAGGGCCGATGCGGGACTTCGTCTTGTAGTCCTTCGAGTTCTTCTCCGTACGCCTTGGGCAAAAAGCTGCCCATAATGGAAAGAATCTGGCCGAGCTTTATATAAACACCACGAAGGCGGACAAAGCCCTTGTACATCCGCTTGGCGTTGGACCGGTGAACTTTGGCCCAGCGAGCTTTCATTCGCTTCTGCCCCAGCACTCGCTGCAAGGTCAGTTGCAAAATGTAACTACTAAAAATACGACCAAAGAGCCAGATTGCCCGAATTAGCCTTATCACTGCCCACACGACAGACTTAGCCTATCACGGTTAATCGCAATGGTTGCTCCGGGAAGGGAGAGAAGTCGCTGGAAGTGGAAGAATAACCGTCCACTTTTGTCAAACTTCACTCCGGAGTACGAGAGTTTGTGAAATAAACAATGTTGTGGTGTCTTTCCCTTGCGAGCAGCGCCCGATTGGCCGAAACTATAGCTAGAGGGTGTTCAACGGATTGGAAAATGGAGATGTATCGTGAAAGTTTGTCCTTTGAGGGGCACTTTGCCGCGATAATCCCGCGACAATGTCATACCCGTAGTCCATAGTCCGCCTCATCTTGCAGCCGGGCAATCTTTGTCCACAGAGCTATTGGCGGTTTGGAATAGTTCAGGTTGTAAGAGGATAAGAGTTCTTATCCATTTGTTCAGTACTTTACCCGAACGTTTTAGTTTATTTCTTTTCAACCACTAGCAGTAGTAGGTAGCCCTTGACGACCTACTAGGGATGGCGTAGTTTTTAGATATGGCGAAGAAGCAAACCCGTCGAAGCATTAGCGTGAGTCGTGGAACCTACGAGCGACTTAAGGCTTATTGTGAGACCAACCAAATTTCGATGAGTCAATTCGTCGAGCGTCGTGTTGGCGATTTTCTCGGTCGCTCTGGTGCAACAGCTCCAGAACAAGCAACGAGTGCCCCAGCAGCTTACAAAGCACCAGCAGCCCCTGCATCAGTTCCTGTAATAGGTACAGAAGCAAAGTCTGTTGTCCAAAGTGCTGTGCAAAGCGATGCCTTTTCAATTCCTGCAGTGGAAGCAAGCGTTGCTGAAGCTCAAACAACTGCTCGTCCAGCAAGCAGGCTCTCAACTATGAGCCAGCCCTTGTCACAAGCAGTGGCAGCTCCACGTCCGGTCGTACAGCCAGCAAGTGATGAACCACTTGCCAAAGACCCGGACGCAAAGCTTACTGCTGACCAAATCTTTACCTTCTAAATACTCAAGTCAGTCCGCCTCAGACATTTTGTTTGGGGCTGTCTTGACCGAACCGGTAGGTAGGTATTCACCGTCCGAAAGTTCTCAACGTAAAAAGCGCTCATCCTTGTTTTGGATGTGCGCTTTTTCTCGTAGGGATTTATGATTTATAAACTTGGATTGGGATGCTTTGCTTCGACCACTGTAGTGATTCCGCCACGTACCCAGAAGTCGCCGATTACTGTCATTTGGCGAGGAGAAATCGCTGCGACCAAATCGTCCAAGATGCGATTGGTAACTGCCTCGTGAAATTGCCCTTCATCGCGAAAGCTCCACAAGTACATTTTTAGTGACTTTAGTTCCACGCATGTCTCATCTGGGACGTAACTAATCTTGATGGTGGCAAAGTCCGGCTGACCCGTGACGGGACACAAACAAGTAAACTCGGGACAATCGAAGCGAATTTCGTAGTTTCGGCCGGGTTGCGGGTTTTCAAAAGTATCTAATTTTTTACTTGGCGTACTGGGCATTTTGGGTCTCGGTTTCGGAATATTGACTCCGCCAATGCTTCTTTTCCTGGCGTTCTGAGCCAAGTCGTCTTAGCATAAGAGTACGGACATGTGTCGTCTACCGACTATCCTTGCCGCAATTGTGCTGTTTGGTATGTCGATAGTTATTTGGCCCTCGGGCCACTAAGACAAACGCCCAGTTAGGGAACCGCTGCCGTTGGAAACAGAAACAGCGTAGATTGAGCGGGCCAAAACGGCCGGGTGCTGGCCGAAAGCCAGGGGAGGTAATAAAACATGAGACAAAAACATAGTACCAGTGCAGCCAAAGGGGCTGCGTCATAAGACCTTAGGTCTTAGCCCGCAAGGGTTGCCTCTTCTCAATACTCCAATTCTGGAGTTTCATTCGGAAGAAGCGAGGGAGTCCGGCAATCGTCGGGCTCTTTTTCTTTTCGGCAGTGCTACCTTCGCTCCATGTATCGCTTGTTGACGATTCCATTCTCCCACTACGTTGAGAAAGCACGATGGGGTCTAGACTACTTTGGCCAGTCCTACACTGAGTCTGCCTATATGCCGCTTTTGCACTTTCCCGCGCTTTGGTGGGCAACCCGCAAGGCAGACGCAAAAGGCGATTCGGTGTCTAGCTCGTACTCGACGCCAGTGCTCATCTGCGGGGATGATAAACGGATTTGCGACTCGAGCAAGATCCTCAGCTACTTAGATACGGAGTATGGCGGACAAGAACGAAGCTTGTACTCCGAGCCGGGATGCCGAGAAGTGGAAATCGACGTTCACGATACTCTGGGGCCACACACTCGGCGACTGGGCTACTATCATATCTTAGACAACGGCCGGGTGATGGCGAAGATGGCGCGCAACAATGTCGGTACTGCTCAGCAATGGATATTTCGAGCAAGTCTACCGCTTGGGCGAATTGTCATGAAGAAACGATTCGGAATTGATGACGCTGGCGCGGACGAGTCTCGTGCGGCGGTTCGGAAGAGCTTCGAGCACTACAGTGAAATTCTCATCGATGGGCGAGCGTTTCTCTGCGGTGATAGATTTTCCGTTGCCGATTTGTCCTTTGCCTGCATGGCGGCACCATCACTGCTCATCAACCATGACGATGGATACGGCGCTTACATGCCGGAGATGTCCGACTGTCCGGAAGCGGCTACTCGATTCGCAACGGAACTACGAGAGACGAGAGCCGGTGAACATGCGCTGGCGATGTTCAAGAATCACCGCCACTAGCCTCAAGGTGCCAATGAGGCTAGCTCGCTTGGCGAGTGGCCATGGATTCAATCTGTGCAAGCCATTTCTTTCGCAGGCTCTCGCTTGACTCTCGAACGCTGTAGAACATTTTGAACTTCGTTTTGAACCCGCTAAAACGCAAGATCGCGGTTCCCAGTGTCCGATGCATACTACTTCGGTACACAACGCGGTACCAGATGCCAGGGCTATCCATCGTTGCAACCACTTGTGCTGTCCGCCCTTTGAGTAGCTTTACCGGAAGTTTGTCCGAATATTCGAAGGCCCAACCGGGAAGAAATACTCTGTCAATAAAGCCTTTTAGTATGGCTGGCATAGTACCCCACCACACCGGCGTGAAAACGACAGGTGCTCGGCCCATTCGATTTGTTGCTTTGCCGCCTCCAAATCAGGCTCTAGTTCTTGGCTGCCCTTGTAGCCGGTTCGCAATATCGGATCGAATTCCAATTCTCCGAGCTTGAGAACTTTGACATCGGCTCCAGCTGTCCGCGCTGCGGTTGCATATTGATCGGCCATCGCAGCATTGAAACTGTCTGGGCTTGGATGGGCCAGTAGCACAAGGATTCGTCTTTTCATGATTTCAATTTAGCTCCTGCTGCAGATGCATAAATAGCGATTATTCTATTTCTGTAATGCATTTTTGCATATGAGAGTACAAGCCATTCGGATATGCTGCCGTGGCAATGCTGGACAATTGGGACCTCGTTCAAGATTTTTTGGCCATCTACCGAGCGGGTAGCATCACCAAGGCGGCAAAGTTTCTCGGCGTACGGCAGTCCACGACAAGTCGTCGACTCTCACAACTAGAGGAAGAACTCGGGGTACAGCTCTTCTTTCGCTTGCAGGGCGGAGTTCAACCAACCGATGCGGCGCTAGAGCTTGTGCGTGATGCCGAAGCGGTAGAGGAGTCGATGGCCAAGTTGGGAGTGGCAGCTCAAGGCAAGCGGGTGGACGTCTCTGGGCAAGTACGAGTGACTGCACCGCTAGGGATTGCTCTACGAGTTTTTCTTCCCATGTGTGAGTCTCTGTACAAAAAATATCCCCAGTTGCGGGTCAGTATTATCTCCGGACTGGAAACGCTAGATTTGGCGCGTGGGGAGGCGGACTTGGCTTTGCGCTTCGTCAAGCCCTCGTCCGGTGACTTGATAGCGAAGCCGGTTGCTGATTTAAAGTTTGCAGTTCTCGCTCACAAGGACTATCGCAAGAAGCATCGGAGCAAGGATCCGGACAAGCTGGATTGGATTGGAATTGACTCCACCATTGGTAAATTCCCAGAGTATAGCTGGATGCAAAAAACGCTAGGCGTATTGCCGCGACTAGTATGCAATGACTATACGGTGCAGTTTGAAGCAGTGCGCCAAGGTCTCGGAGTAGCGCTATTGCCGTTGGTGATGCAGCTCGACCAACCAGATTTGGTTGAAGTGAAATTGGGATTGCCAATGCCACCAGCGATACGACTGTGGGTTGTCATGCACCGCAGTTTGCGACACGTAGGCAAGTACGCCGCGGTGTGGAACTATATCGTCAGTCAGCGAAGGTTGGTATCGACACCAGATTCCTAAAACGCGCAGCCACTTGGTTGCTAGGGACTGCGCGGTACAAAGGGGCTGGTCGGCACAACAAAGACGTATTCAGGGCAGCTTGGCAAGAGGGTATGAAGCCCGTCTTCCGACCTAGGTCTATACCTCCACTCCTTCTTGATCAATTCCAGAAGCTCCGCGTCGTATTCTGGATACCCAGTGCTCTTCAGTGCTGTTACCCGTATGATGATTCCCTCTTCGTCAATGCACACTCGAATTTTCCCATCACTTCGCTTCCTCGGACTCTTGAATGTTGTCCGAACAGATGGGGTAGGATGGTAGTTCCTCTCGCCGTTGGTGCGATGATATTCATCTACTTTATACGGATCAGGGTTTCTTCTTTGTTTGTACGAAAGACGTGCTACCGGCTTACCCACGGGCGGATTCATCTTTCTCGGCGGTGCCGGTTCCCACTTCTCCCGGACTCTCAGAGCGACCTTGATGGGTGGCGCCTTGCTCAGATTGACAGAGTAGCTCTCTTGTCCGTCAACCTCTAGAGAAACAGTGTCAACGAGAGTTGTATCTACGATCACCGGATAGCAATACTCGGCCACTGCGTCCGCCACCGCCATGGGTTGATTGCGTTGGAGGCGAAATCTCAGGTTTCGCAACGGCTTTCCTTGGGAAGCAAGCGACAGAGTCGTTGGCCCTTGCCGTACCTTCGTTGAAATATACGGTTCGGTGTATCTGAGCAGAACCAAGACCTCTTTCGAAAAGTCAATTTGAGCTTCTCCGAGAGCTGTGAGGAATCTGGGTATCGCTTTGGAGAAGGGGGAACGTGACGCCACTTCCGCCTCAATAAACGCATCAAGCTCCTTTCGGGTCCGAATCACGCCAGACTCAAATCG